>DASWBC010000441.1:0-8630 GCA_036390815.1 Gemmatimonadaceae bacterium | reverse complement strand
TGAGCCAGGCGCGGAAAACGCCAACTATGGCGAGCGACTCAATTTCCCCTATTCTCCGAGTCACTTTGCCTGCTGCGGCTTCAACGATCCCACTCAGAACCTCGTCAATTTCTTCAGGGTCGACGCCAACGGACTGCCGCTCTCGCTTTCGGCTCCGGATTCCTGGAACGCATCGGACGCCGAATTTGTCGGCGGTACGCTCACGCCGGTTGACCCTCGCCTCGACTGGACCGTTGGGCGCGACGGGGTTCCGTTCAAGGATTGGGAGCTTTATAGCAACACCTGGGCGAGAGATAGGGAAAACGCCGGCCCGTACAGCCCCAAGAAGAACATCCACGAAAAGGCCAGCGGTGCCGAAGCAACTGTAGGCTGGCAGCCGCAGCAACAGAGCTCGATGAACATGCACCTTTTCCGGTACGCCGACCTGCTGCTGTTGCTGGCAGAGGCGGAGGTTGAAACCAGTGACCTGACTGGCGCGGTGGCGTTAGTCAACCAGGTCAGAGCGCGCGCGGCAGTGGCGGCGCAAGGCTGTGCGGCTTCCGCTAGCAATAACGTCGTCGCGAAATACCCGCAATGCGCGGGGCATACCGAGATGACCGTCGCCATCAACGATCCAACGATCACCTGGGCAAAATACGACGTCAGGCCTTACCCCTCGTTCCCGACTCAGGCATACGCGCGTGCGGCGGTTCACGCAGAGCGGAGACTCGAGCTGGCGCTGGAAGGCCAGCGCTTCTTCGATTTGAGACGTTACGGTATGACGGAAGCGGCGGCTACGATCAATGGATACGTCACGGGCATTGGTGGAGGACGCGAAGACACGAGGAGGCTCTACCTCGTTGACGCGGAGCCAATCACCGCCAGGCACCGTCTTTACCCGATTCCGCCTATCGAAATTGATTTGAGCAAGTCAAACGGTCAGAACAACCTCAAGCAAAATTTTGGCTGGTAAGCGAGTTCCTTAGCAGACAGCGCAAAAAGGCACCGGTACTTCACTGTACCGGTGTTTTTTTTTCAGTGGCCTCCTATCCGGTAGCTTAACGCCGCCCCATCGTGAACGCTTGCAGCGAGTCCCCGCTGTTGGCGACGATCAGCACCCTGCCGCTCACCGTCTTCACGATGGCAAGACCCGTGACGTCAGCAGGAGCGACCAAACCGCTCTGCCCTGGCGGTACCGGGGCGAAGTGGCCCTTGCCGTCGCCCCTGAGCCACAGCCCGTTCCCAGCGTCGGCGCGCGGGGTGTTGGGCTCGGCGTCGTACATGTTTCCCGCCACGATCAAATCGAGGTTTCCATCGCCGTCTACATCCTGCGCCAGAATCGCCTTGATGGGAGCGATCTGCGCGAAGCTGGGGAGCGCCGTGGCGCTGAACTTTCCACCGCCGTCGTTGTGCAGGTACACGCTGGCGAACGTATCCGCCTGATAGTGTAGCGCCTGCTTCAATGCCGCCTCACCGAAGGCCTGATCCATTGTCGTGTTGGCAAAGGATCCGAAGGTCGGGAACCGGATTCCCAGCTGATAAATCGCGTTCGCCAGCTGCGCGATGCCGGCGTACGGGTAGTCCTTCCCGCCCACCTCCTGCGTGAGAATCACATCGGTCTTCCGCTCACCGCTGAAATCGCCGGCGTAAATGCCGAAGTGGGAGTCTTTGCCGGTGGTGTACGCGGAGTTGAGCCCGAGGTTGCCGACGGCGAGATCCTGGCGTCCGTCGCGGTCGAAGTCGCCGGCAGCGAGACTGAACCACCAACCGCGCAACGGGGGCAAACCGGTGGACTGGGTGACATTGCGCAGCCGGCCCCCTTCGTTCCGATAGAACTCGACCGGCATCCACTCACCGGTGGTGACGAGATCCAGCCGGCCATCGCCGTCGAAGTCGATCCACTGTGCGTCGGTGATGAGGCCACCGGGCTCGAGAAGGTCGGGAGCAACCTGGGCGGTCACATCGGTGAAATGCCCGCCGTCGTTTCGAAGGATGTAGCTGCGGGTGGGCAACGGATACTGGCGTGGCGTCAGTCGACCGCCAACGAATAGATCCAGCCGCCCGTCACCGTTGAAGTCGCCGGCGCGAACGGTGGCGGTGCTGGTCAGCATCAGCGGGAGCGCGGCGGAATCTCTGACGAATCGTCCACCACCCTTGTTGATGTAGAGCCGATCCTGCAGCAGCGCCGACCCGGGGCTGAGCTGATAGCCACCGCTGGCGACGTATAGATCGGGAAGTCCATCTCTGTTGGCGTCGAAGAAGAGCGCGCCCCAATCCTCATACGCCTCGTCGGCGTCCCACGGCTGCGACTGCGCGTCGGCGACGAAGCTCCCGTCCTTCTTCTGAATGAACAGCTTGCGCGCCGTACCCGCCGCGCCGCCGATGAACACATCGTCCAGTCCGTCCCCGTTGACATCTCCGACGGCGACCACTGGCCCATGACTCGACAACATGTACGGCAAGAGCGGCTGGACACTGTAGTCCGACGGCATCGCTTTCACCTGGGTGTAGACGAGCCCTCTGCGCGCGTCGAAAGGCTGGAACGCCAGATTCCCGCTCGGCACCGCCGGACCGACGCTTCGCTTCCCCGACGCTTCGGAGTGTCGGAGGACCAGCTCTCGATCCACGCCCGGATTGGTCAGCACCTGGTACCTGCCGTCGGGCCAGACTATCTCGAGACTGTCGATGCTCCTGGTCGAGCCGAGTCCAAAATGCAGGCGGTCATCGACCGTAGACATGAAGCCACGGTACGGCGACTGATAGAGGTACTGCTTCCGTCCGCCGGCGGTTAGCACGACGCTCGCGCCGATCCCGCGACGGTTGGTGGAGTCGCCCTCCAGCTTGATGCGCAGGAAGTGGTGTTTGTCGTCGACGACCTGGACGTTCTGATAGATGAACGCCGGCGCATCGATGTTGTTCACCACCAGATCGAGCCGGCCGTCATTGTCCAGATCGGCGTAGGCGGCGCCGTAGGAGAAGCTCGGACGCTCCAGCCCCCACGCCCTGGTTTTGTCGGTGAAGGTCAGGTCGCCGTTGTTGACGAAGAAGTAGTTGGAGACGTCGTACGCCGGCAGCTGATCGACGAGCGTGAGTGCCGCCGCAGCATTTCCTCTCCGCTGCATCCCGTTCGCCATCGCCATATAGTCGAGATCGTTGACCGCCTTGGGATAGCCGTTGCCGATGAAGAGATCCTTGTTGCCGTCGTTGTCGAAATCGGCGAGCAAGGGACTCCAGCTCCAGTCGGTGGTCGCGACACCGGCGAGCGCCGCGATGTCGCTGAACAACACATCGCCGTTGCCGATCATCCCGTTATTGAGCTGCAGCGAGTTGACGCTGTAGTCCTGGCGAATGCCCTGGCTCAGCAGCCGCTGGGCTCCGCCGAGCGTCGCAAACCCGCTCATCCGCTTCCTGCGACTCAGGTCGTGGGGCGCCATGTCGACCTGCGCGATGTCGGGCCAGCCATCGTTGTTGATGTCGGCGGCGTCGACACCCATACCCGCCTGGCTGGTGTGCTTGAGCCACTGGCCGCGCTTGTTGGTGAAGGTTCCGTTGCCGTTGTTGACGTAGAGGACGTCGTTTGGGGCTATGTCGTTGGAGACGTAGATGTCCGCCCAGCCGTCCTCGTTGAAATCGGCGACCACGACGCCGAGTCCGAATCCCGCCTCGCGGAGAATGCCCGCCTGCTGCGACACGTTGGTGAAGCCGCCGTGGCAGTTGTTGTGATAGAGCTCGTTGTGGCTTCCGGGCGTCTCTCCAGCCCTGCCAGACGGGTGGCTGGGGAGGCTGCTGCGTGAGAAATCGCTGGGCGAGTTCTCGAGCAGGAAGAGGTCGAGACAGCCGTCGCGGTCGTAGTCAAGAAAGACCGCGTGGGTGGTGAAGCCCGTGTCGGCAATCCCGTAACGGGCGGCTTCTTCGGTGAAAGTGCGGTTGCCGTTGTTGATGAAGAGCAGGTTTGCGCGCTGGTCGCCCTTCGACCACGCGGGACCGGAGACCGAAACGTAGATGTCCAGAAAGCCGTCGTTGTTGACATCGGCCATCGTCACACCCGTGGCCCAACGATTGGTGGCGACTCCGGCGGCCTTGGTGATGTCTTCGAACCTCATGTGACCCTTGTTCAGGTACAGGCGGCTCGAGACCATGTTGCCGGCGAAGAAGATGTCGGGCAGTCCGTCGTTGTCGATGTCGCCGACACCGACGCCCGCGCCGTTGTAGATGTAGACGTCGGTCTGGACGTTCAGCGAATCGCTGGTGGTGATTGTGTTCGCGAAGGTGATTCCGGTCCGATCCGCGCTCAGCAGCTTGAAGAGCGGATGCTCAGCCCCCCGATCGCAACCGGCTGACGCCAGTATGAGGACCAGAGCTGCGCACAGTTCCGCGCGGCGCATGCGCAGGAACCCTCGGCAGGAGCACGCTGTCGTCACAGCTACAGCCAACGCCGCACGCTCGCGCAGTACCGTTGATAAGCATCGCCAAATACGGCGCTGAGACGTCGCTCCTCGACTGGAATTACAACGAAGTTGGCGTAAGCCAGCAGCATGGGCAGCACGATGAGCGGCCAGATCTCGAGGCGAGTTCCAGCCACGCCCACATAAATCAGCGTCAGTCCCAGATACATCGGGTTGCGAGTGAATCGGTACGGCCCCGAGGTGACGAAGGTCGACGGTTTCTCGAACGGTATCGTGGTCGTGTGTACTCTCCGGAAAATCGCCTGCGCTGAAAACGCAACGAGTATCCCGATGGCTACGAGGACCAACCCGGCAACGCGAATGCTGCCCGCGAATTGGTCCAGGCGGACCCGTATCGGGAAAAGGAGCTGCGCACCTATACCAATGAGATAGACCAGTATGAACACCCATGGCACCGGAATGTGCATCACTGGGTGAATCGCTGTCGCTCCGTCGTTCGGTTCGCCCTTCACCAACCTTCCTGTCGATCGCGGCCAACAATCTGGAATATCTGGTGCACGAGTGCCAATTTCATCGCATGACCACTGCCCTACCGATTTCCCGCGTCGTTAATCTGATCCCGCGAGACTCCCAGCGCTTCTGGGCGATCGACGAATCTGAAGCGCAGCGCAGGTTGCTCGCTAGTGACGTCGGTCAGGTACTCGCGATCGACGGCTCCTTTGCAATCGTCGCGCAGGACGGGGAGCGAGTCGCCCTGGCGCGAAGCCTTGACCGTCCACTCCGATACTTCCTGGCGAAGGCAGTCGACGGGCCGGTCCTGATCGTCGCCGAGAGAATCGACGAGATCGCGGCGGAACTGGCCCGCCATGGGTGGGAAGCCCAATTCCATCCGTCGTACACCCGGATGGTGCCGGCGCATCACGTCACCACGCTGCGGCTGGTGGGCTGCCCGGATCCAAATCCCGTGCACCTGCGCTTCTTTGATCCGCCGCGTGCTACGCTGCCAGGTGATCTCGATCAGATCGGCCGGCACTACATCGAGGCTGTTTACATCGAGCTTCGTAAGTGGCTCGCGCTCCACGACCGCGGCGCGCCAATCGGCGTTCCGTTTTCGGGCGGCATCGACAGCGGAGCGGTTCTGCTTTGCCTTTACAAGCTTCTCCTGAATGAAGGGCAGGCGCCCACGCGTCTCAAAGCGTTCACTCTCGACGTGGATGGTGAGGGCGATGATGCGCGACAGGCCCGCGAATTCCTGAGTCGAACGAATCTCGAGATGCTCCACGAGACCATCGAGGTCTCCTCGAGCAGCCTCGATCCACTCCGCGCCGTCAGCGTGATCGAGGACTACAAGCCGCTCGACGTGGAGTGCGCCGCGGTAAATCTTGCTTTGCTCGCCGGCATTCGTGAGCGCTATCCCGATTGGCGACTTCTGGTCGACGGCGATGGTGGCGATGAAAACCTCAAGGACTATCCGATCGAGGAAAACACGGAGCTCACGATCCGGAGCGTCGTCAACAATCGGATGCTCTATCAGGAGGGATGGGGCGTCGACTCCATCAAGCATTCGCTCACCTACTCCGGCGGCTATAGCCGCGGTTGCGTGCGAAGCTTCGCCAGCGCGCGTGAATACGGTTTCTATGGGTTCAGTCCTTACACTCGTCCGTCCGTCATCGCGGTGGCTGAGGCGATTCCGTTCGCCACGCTGACCGAGGGATCGCACGAACGACTGTACGCCTTGAAGGGGGAGATCGTCGCGCGTGGTATTCGATCGGTGTTGGGGCTCGACATGCCAGTCTTTCCCAAGCGTCGGTTCCAGCACGGATCGGTCTCGGCGAAGCAAGTCGCGCGACTGTTCCCGCGGGACGAGACACGCTACCGCCGTCATTTCGAGAAGCTGCACGCCGCCGTAGTGTGAGGCAGCGCGTCTGCGACCCCAAGCTCGCGGCCGCGACGTCGACAGTGCTCGCGCGCGTCGCGTGACCTCGACCTTGGATTCGTTCATGGGGACGGCTGTCGATGTCGATCGGCGAATTCGGAGCCTCCGGCCGCCCAAGGCGCGCGTAGATCCTTACGCGGCCCATGGATCGGTGCTCGAGGACGAGCGCCGGCCCGGCGGAAAGGTCGAGCGGGCGCTCACGGTATTTCTCACTGGTGCCGAGTGTCCGTTCACGTGCTCGTTCTGCGACCTGTGGCAATGGACTCTCGACAGCCCGACGCCACCAGGTGCCCTGACTCGGCAGCTCGAAAGTGCTCTCGAGGCGCGCGACGGACAGACGCCGGATCGGCTCAAGCTTTACAACGCGAGCAACTTCTTCGACCAACGTGCTGTCCCCTCCGAGGACGTGCTTGGCATTGCGACTTTGGCAGCGCCGTTTGCCGCGATCACCGTGGAATCCCACGCCAACACGATCGGGGCGAAAACGCTCGAGTTCGCGCGACAGATCCCGGGCCGGCTCGAAGTCGCGGTTGGACTCGAGACGATTCATCCTGTCGCTGCGGCGCAGCTCAACAAACGCCTCGACCTCGCGAGATTCGATTCGGCGGTGCGATTGCTCTTGGATAATGGCATCGATCTTCGCGTCTTCGTCCTGCTCGGCGCGCCGTTCGTGCAGGCCGAGGATGCGGTGGAGTGGACAGCGCGCAGCGTCGAGTACGCGGTAGAGCGGGGCGCGTCGGTAGTGTCGATCATTCCCGTGCGCGGCGGCAATGGCGAGCTGGAACGCCTCCAGGCACTGGGGCAGTTCACGCCACCGACGTTGTCGCAGCTCGAGGAATCGCTCGACCTCTCTCTCCAGTTCACGAAAGCAGTCGTAACTGCCGACCTATGGGACGTCGACCGCCTGCCGGGGTGCGATCAGTGTCGCGCCAAGCGCGTGGAACGTTTGCGACGCATGAACGTGAGCGGGTGTGCGGAATCGCGAATCTCCTGCGACGCCTGCGGAGCACAGTGAAATGAGCTCGCCGTTTTTTGGGTTGGGCGCCATCGCGGTCGGCGGCGACATGAAATCGTGCGAGGTGGCCATCGTAGGGAGCGGATTCGCCGGATCGCTCCTGGCCCGCATACTCGCCGTGCAAGGGTACGACGTCGTGCTGCTCGAGCGCGGCACGCACCCTCGCTTCGCAATCGGAGAGTCGTCAACTCCGCTCGCGAACCTGTCGCTCGAACGGATCGGCATTCGCTACGGGCTGCCGGACTGCTATCGGTTGGCGACGCACGGCCGCTGGCTGGCGCATTTCCCGGAGCTTCGTCGCGGGCTGAAACGCGGCTTCACCTACTACAGGCATCACCCTGACCAGCCCTTCGCCAATCGCGGCCTGGATTCGGAGCGTCTGCTGGTCGCGGCGAGCCCGCACGACTCCCTCTCGGACACGCATTGGGTGCGCGCGGACATCGATCACCATTTCGTGCGCGAGGCAATCGCCGTCGGCGTCGACTACAGGGACCGCGTGAACCTGACCACGGCGGACATCGCATCGGATTCCGTCCGCCTGAGTGGCACGCGGAACGGCATGCCCTTCGAGCTGCGCGCGAATTTCCTCATCGATGCGTCTGGTCCAAGCGGTTTTCTGGCGCGACAACTCTCGATTCCGTCGGGTCTCGATGCCCCCGAGACGCGCTCCGCGCTCGTCTTCAGTCACTTCGACCGCGTGCAACTGATGAAGGACGCGGTGCCCGGCATGCCGGAGGGTCCCTACCCCGACGATTGGGCCGCCGTGCACCACATCATCGACGAAGGCTGGATGTACTCGCTGCGCTTCGACGACGGCGTGACCAGCGCCGGATTCCTGCTCACCCCAAGCGGCATCGCGTCGTTGCTATCGTCGGACGTTAAGAACCTGGACGCCGACACAGCACCTACCAGCGCTGTCGCACCGAGTTCATCGGGCACCGTCGATGCGGCGTCACTCTGGCGACAATTGCTCGAGCGATACCCGACTCTCGCGGCCGCGTTCGCCGATGCAACGCCGCTTATGCCAATCTCGTTTCTGCCCGCGATTCAGCATCGCCTCACGCGCGCTGCCGGCGAGAGGTGGGTGTTGATGCCCCACGCCTACGCCTTCGTCGATCCGCTCTTCTCGACGGGAATCGCCTGGGGCTTGAGGGCCGTCGAGCGGCTCGCACTCGCATTCGAATCCGCGGCGCGCACTCGACGCGTTCCCGATCCGGACGTCCTCGCCCGCTACGAGGCCGCTCTCTGTGCCGAAGCGGATCAGATCGATCTCGTCGTTGCCGGCTCTTACGAG
>DASWBC010000440.1:0-2192 GCA_036390815.1 Gemmatimonadaceae bacterium | reverse complement strand
CGGCGATGTGGTCCGCGTGCGTGAGTGGCGGCTCGCGACTGCAAGTTATCTCGGTCACATGTTCGAGCTGTATGCGTTCTGGACATGGATTCCGGCGTTCCTCGCCGCGAGCGTTGCCGCCGCCTCCGGCGGAAGATTCCGCGCTCCGCGGTTGATATCGCTTCTGGCGTTCACGACGATCGCAGTCGGGGGCTTCGGCTCGGTCTGGGGCGGACTGTTCGCGGACAAGCGGGGCAGGGAGCGGCTCGTGTCCATCTCCCTCTTTATGAGCGGAAGCTGCTGACTGCTCAGCGGATTGCTCTTTGGCGGACCGCTCTGGATACTCGGTGCTCTGGCGATGACGTGGGGATTTTTCGTGATCGCGGACAGCGCCCAATTCAGCACACTCGTGACCGAGTCGGTTCCGACGCACGCGGTCGGAACCGCGCTCACCGTTCAAACTTCGCTCGGATTTCTGCTGACGATGCTGCCGATGCAGGTCGTCCCGCTCATCGCGCAGCGAGCCGGCTGGCGCTGGGGGTTTGTGATCCTCGCAATGGGGCCCGTCGCGGGGATCGCCGCGATTCGAAGATTGGCCGCGCTTCGCGCGGATGCATCCGGGCGCGATAACTTGTCGCTCTCAGCCTGAACACTTCAACCGGGATGTGCCAATGATGAAAGACTTCAAGGATTTCCTGCTGAAGCAGAACGTCGTGGCGCTGGCGATAGCCGTCGTCGTGGGTACAGCGCTCAACACCCTGGTGAAAGCGATCGTCGACGATTGGATCATGCCGATCATCGTCGCAATCGGCCCCGGAGGCGATTGGCAGAAGGCGACCTGGAGCGTCGGTCCGGTGAAGTTCGGCATCGGAGACTTCGCGGCCGCCGTGATCAATTTCCTGATTATCGGGCTCGTGGCCTGGCGGATCTCGAAGATCTTCATCAAGCCCGCGGCAGAAGCACCGAAGCGGAATTGTCCCTTCTGCCGACTCTCGATCGACGCGGCCGCCACGCGCTGCCCGAATTGCACGAGCCAGCTGGCGCAGGCCTGATCGGCGAGAGGAACCTCAGCGGCGGGGAGCCGGGGCAGCTACTTCACGTAGCCGAGTGCCGCGCGAACCTCCGAAAAAAGTGTGTCACCCGTGAAGGGCTTCTGAAGGTAGGAGATGCGTTTGGCGCTCCCCTTGTCCGGAAAGATCTCCTCCTTCGGGTAACCCGACATGAACAGGACGCGGATTCCCGGACTCAGCTCCAGGAGCTCTTCGACCATGCCGCGTCCGCCGAGGTTCGGCATCGCCACATCGGTCAGGACGAGATCGATTTCGCCCACGTGAGCCGCGGCGACTCGCAGCGCGATGGCGCCGTCCGAAGCCTCGAAGACGCGATACCCTTTCTGGGACAGAATTCTTTTCGCAAGCGTCCGGACGGCGGCTTCGTCCTCGACGAGGAGAATCGTCTCGGCGGCGCGGGGCGACTTCTCGAGGCTGAGGGCTGCCGATTTTCCAGGGGTGGCAGCCGACCTTTTCTTCAGGGCAGCCTGGGCTACGTTCGCGTCGAACGGCTCGAGTCTCGATGACGCGAGCAGCTGCCGCGCCAGAATCGACGCGCGCCTCGATGCCCTTTGGATCTCGGCGAGCTCCTGTACGCTGGCTGGGTTTTCGCCCGCGGTCTCGAGCAGGAACTCAGTGTTGATTTGAATTACAGTCAGCAGGTTATTGAGTTCGTGAGCGACAAAGCTGGCCGTCTTGTTCGCTTCTTCGAGGTCGTGGCTTCGTCCGGCATGGTCGATCGCCGCCTCCTGCTGCCTGTGCTTTCCTGAGACGCTCGCTTTTTTTTTCAGAAAGTGGTCCTCATGCCGGTTGGGGCCGCAACTAGTCGCCGAGGGTTGGAAAACTAATGCATCGACGCGAATCACAGTCGAGGTCCGGGCCACGGATTCGTTGCAGACGCTTGTTTTTTGCGGCAGTATTGCACAGATGACTAATGTCGAGCGCGCAACGACGCCTGACTATCGGACGATCATCGAATCGGCGCCTGAAGCGATCGTCGTCTACACCCCGGAGAAGTTTCTCTTCCTCAACAGCTTCGCGGCCGAACAGTTCGGCTCTGATTCGGCGTCACTTGTCGGACGTTCGATCATGGAGTTCGTGCATCCGGATTCGGCTCCCGTTGTCAGCGCCCGCATCCGCGATGTCCTGAAGAGCGGCGTAGGC
>DASWBC010000439.1:0-3455 GCA_036390815.1 Gemmatimonadaceae bacterium | reverse complement strand
AGGTCCGAAAAAACAAATGGGTGTGCTGCCCCGCTCTCCGGCTTGTCGAGCGCGTAGGTGCAAGAAGTCCAGTCCGCCCGCGCGTACATGGCCGGGCAATTCTCCACGCGACGATGGCCGCCTGCGGCGGCCTGGCTAGCGCCGTGCCGATGCCGGACGGGAAGGAGGAGGAGTGTCCTCGTAGGCCGCTCAAAGGAGCGACCAGAGGAGACCCGCGACTGAGCGGAGCGAAGGAGCGTAGTTAGGGGCTCCGCGGGAGCGAGTGTGCGGCCGAAGAGGACACTCCTCCGACTGACCAGCGCCGAGATCTCTAACATGCACCGGCCAAGCGGAAAAAGCAGTCGATGCACGCGAGACTACTGCACGCAAGCGCCGCGCGGGTCGGGCTTGGGCTTATCCACGACCACGCGGTGATCGAGGTTGCCCACATGGAGCGCGACGTCGTGCACCAGCTGCGCGACTTTGCGCATGTGCTCGTAGTCGATGTACTGGGGCTCGTCGGTCAGCTGATGATAGTCCATGTGCAGTCCGGTCGTGAAAAACGTTATCGGAATCCCGTAGCGCGCGTACTCGTAATGGTCGCTCCGGCAGTAGATGCGCTCCGGATGTCCATTCGCGTCGAACGCATAGTCGAAGCTGAGGGGAGTCGGCTCGCTCTTGTTCACAGCCTCCACGATGTCGCCCAGCTCGGTCGAGAGCCGCCGCGATCCCACCAGCTGCAGGTACGTCGGTCCGCCACCAACGAAGTCGAACGCGCCACCGCGACCGATCATGTCCATGTTCAGCTGCGCCACGATCGAATCGCGCGAAACAGTGGGATTGTCCGTGAAGTAGCGCGATCCCAGGAGCCCCGCCTCTTCTCCCGTATGCCAGACGAAGATGAGCGACCGGCGCGGTCTCACGCCGGACCTGGCGAACGCCTCCGCGATCTCGAGCGTCCCGACCGAGCCCGAGCCGTCATCATCGGCGCCATTGTAGATCGAATCCCTCCGCGCTGGCCTGATGCGACGCAGGCTGTCGACGTTGACGTGAATCGACGCGCGCTCGGCCGGCGTCAGCCCCCCACCCGGGGTGCCGGGCGTCGCGTGCGTCCGCGCTTCGACGATCCTGTTCGCCATGATGTTGTACGCGCGCAGGGAATCGTGATCGAGCGCGCCCGCGTAGCGGAAGCCAAGGTGATCGTTGTGCGCGCCGATCGCGACGTACTCACCGCGCAGGGCCGGGTCGGTTCCGGGAATGATCCCGATGACATTTCGCGCGGGAGCCGCGGAGCGAGTGAACGCAATCGAGGAGAAGCGAATCCAGCGCCCGGACGTTCCTGTCTTCACCGTCAACGGATCGCCGCCCACGAGGCGCGCGGCGACGGCAGGAGAAACCACCAGGTTGACTCGCGCCGGATTCGTATCCGTGGACATTGTCACCGCGTATGGCCTGACTGTGCGCGGATCGTTGGCCGTGACGATCGCTCTCGCCGCCGCGTAGCGGGCAGTGATCGCTCCCGGATTCCTCTGAAGCGGTGTGCGAATCGTGAGGAGAATCGCCTTCCCCGCCGCCTGATCCGGCGGAATCAGTGTCGTCGTGTCGGATAGATCACCGCCGTAGACGACCTGCACACTGTCGACAGGAATGGCGCGGCCCGATGCGGGAAAGCTGGTGATGTAGTCGGTTCCGAACGCCAGCGGCGCGCCGTCGACGACTACCTGGGCACCGGGCGAGAGCGAGACGCGATACGCTGGCACGTCCTGGAAGTAGCTGCCGCCCACGCCTCCGGGCTGGATCCCGAGCCTGGACAGTTCGTTGGCGATGTACTGCGTGGCCTTGAGATTTCCTTCAGTCCCGAACTGCCGGCCCAGCATCGAGTCGTCCGCGAACGTGTAGAGACGCGTGCTCAGGTCCTGAGCAGTGATCGCGGCACTAGTCGATCCGCCGGATCGGTTCTGGATTGCGGATGTGCATCCGATCGTGAGCGCTCCCACGAGCGCGTAAGTCATTCTCGAGATGTTCAAAGGTGCTCCTGTCGCTGCAGAGGTCATTTGTGCGCTACGGTGGATGTAATCTTGCCTTATTGGACGACGCCTCGTTGGTCAGCGCCTCACGAATGTTGCGAAGGAATTGACCCGGTGTAAACGGCTTCTGAAAGAACGGGGTTTCGCCGTCGCACGATCGGCGCAAAGTGTGTTCGCTCAGGGTCGGCCACTGTTCTCCGCCGCGCCTGGATTGATCCCCGTTGCCCGCATTTGCTCTCTCGCTGGAACGGGCGGTGTGACTCCTGAGTCGCCAAACCGCAGGCCGAAAATGAGAATTCTGGTAGCCGAAGATGATGCCGTGACGCGGAAGGTCCTCGCGGCGACCATCGAGCGTCTCGGCTGGGAAGTCATCACCGCATCTGACGGCACCGCTGCATGGGCCGCTTTGGAGACGCTCGGCGGAAAAAATGCCCCCGAGCTCGTCCTGCTCGACTGGATGATGCCCGGCATGGACGGGATCGAGATCTGCCGGAAGCTCCGAAGCACGCCGGGCTTTGAGTTCCTTTACATCATTCTCCTCACATCACGCAGCGAGAAGGAAGACCTCGCCATGGGGCTGATGGCAGGCGCAAACGACTACATCACAAAGCCGTTTCACCCGATCGAGCTCGAGTCGCGCGTCCGGGTCGGAGAGCGCATGGTCAAGCTGCAACGCAGTCTGGCATCTCGAGTCACCGAGCTCGAAGCAGCACTTGCGCACGTGCAGCGGCTGCAAGGCCTCCTCCCGATTTGCAGCTACTGCAAGAAAGTGCGTAACGAGGCGAACTACTGGGAACAAGTCGATTCCTATCTGACAACCCATTCGGACGTGGAGCTCACGCACGGCATCTGTCCCCAATGCATGGAGAAGATGATGAAGCAGCTCGACGAGTCCCCGGCATGAGGGGCTGCCTGGCGTGACCGCTCGCCGGATCTCGCTGTCGATAAGAATGCTCTTCACCTTCATGGGAGTGTTCGCGACGCTGACTGCGGTGACACTCACGTTCCAGTATCGGGGCATGCACGCTGCGATGTACGATGCCAACGAAGCTTCTGCATCGAACATTCTGGCGACCATCCAGAGCATCATCCGGGAAGAGCCGGATCTCCTTCACTCAGCGACGCTGCCCCGCGCGATCCAGCGACTCTCGAGACCTGCCCAATGTCGCGCGCGTAGTGATTTATGACGCGCAGAAACGAGTCATCGCCAGTTCGGACCCGCGAGGCTCCGAAGATGAGGAGAGCGATCCCGGCCCACACGCGCTCGTGGTGTCGGGAGACGGCGACCAGTACTACGTCGTCAACGGCGGCACCTTCTATCGCCAGGTGCAGCCGCTCGTCGGATCCGTCGGCGCGGGAAACAGCAGCATGGTCGGAGTCGTATCCATCGACATGCGGATGGCGCCGGTCGACGCAACAATCACCAGAAACCTGTTTCGCGACATCGGG
>DASWBC010000438.1:0-3211 GCA_036390815.1 Gemmatimonadaceae bacterium | reverse complement strand
GCGGGTGCGCATTGCACTCGTTGGGGACGCCGTGCGTCGCCCAGCGAGTATGGCCTATTCCCATGTCGCCCGCGACGGGGCTGGCAGCGAGCGCGCGCTCAAGCTCGGAGATTTTGCCAGCGGCTTTGCGGGTCTCGACTCCACCGCCATTCATGACGGCGACACCGGCGGAGTCGTAGCCGCGGTACTCCATGCGCTTTAGCCCCTCGAGCAGGAGGGGTGTCGCGCCACGCATTCCGATGTAGCCAATTATTCCGCACATAGAGATTTCTCGTTGACTGTGTTCTTACCTGCCCAACGCCTCTACCGGCTGCCGGCAATCGCGGACCAGCTCCTGGGCTGCTCCGGTTGTCGGGGCTTCTGCAATTACTCGCACGATTGGTTCCGTTCCCGAGGGGCGGATGTGCACCCAACGATCCGGCCAGGTCAGCCTCAAGCCGTCCTGGGTGTCCACTTCGGCGTCGGGGAAGGCCCGCTTGAGGGCTTCGTATACCGCGTCGAGAGGAGCGTTCGGTCGGTCCAGCTTGTCCTTAACGATAACGTATCTCGGGTACGCCGCGATGATTTTCGAGAGGGGCTTTCCCTCCTCCAGGAGTAGCTGGAGCATGATGGCCGCTCCCACTGGCGCGTCCCTGCCGAGATGGAGCTCTGAAAGAATTACGCCGCCATTTCCTTCGCCCCCAATCGGCGCCTTCTCGGAGCGCATTCTGGTGGCGACGTTGACCTCGCCGACCGGGGCGCGGATCACGCGGGTCCCAGCCTCCCTGGCGATGTCGTCCAGGATGCGGCTGGTCGACAGATTCGTGACAATGACGCCCTTTCGGTGCCTCAGGACCAGCTTGGACGCGAGCGCGAGCGTGTAATCCTCTCCGATCGCGATTCCTTCTTCCGATACGAGCGCCAGACGGTCCACGTCGGGATCAACCGCCATTCCGATTTCGCAGTGCGAATCCACTACCAGCTTCTGCAGCTCTCCCAGGTTTTCGGCGATGGGCTCGGGGGGATGGGGGAAGCGTCCGTCGGGCTCCATGTTGATGGTCGCCAGCTTGCACCCGAGCAGCTCGAGAAGCACCGGCATGAACACCCCGCCCGCGCCACGGACGCAGTCGAGGGCCACTCTGAACTCCTTCTTTCTGATCCCATCGACGTCGAGAAATGGGAGGGCCAGAATTTTTTCGATGTGCTCCCGCGCCGCGTCCTTGTCCTGCGCTACGGTTCCGAGCTTGTCCCAGGTCGCTCGTGGGATGTTTCCCTCCACGACCTGTCGCATCAGCGCCCCCTCCCCGGCATCGAGAAACAGCCCCGACGGGCCGATGAACTTGAGCGCGTTCCATTCAATGGGATTGTGGCTGGCGGTGATGGCGAGGCCCCCGGCGGCGTGGTGGTGCTCGACCGCGAGCTGCACGGTCGGGGTCGGAACCATGCCTATGTCGAGCACGTCGCAGCCAACCGACTGAAGGGCGGCATGGACGACCGGCTGGAACATCGGACCCGATACCCTGCTGTCACGACCAACCACGATGAGCGCTTTCGGACCGGATCGCGCCAGAGCCCAGGCGCCGAAGCCGGCCGCGAATTTGGCGATTATTTCCGGTGTCAATGCCTCTCCGACGCGACCACGCACGCCGGAGACACCCACCATCAAGCCCTCATATGCCATTCGTGTTCTGTCCTCTCGTTTCCTTTTGGGCCGGCTGAGTAGCGCGTAATTTACTCGTCACGAGCCGGCCGGACGACGAAAATGCGCGCTCTATTGGTTAACTTCACAGGCATCATCCATACCTCTCCTTCCAGTGTGAAAGGCGCATGACCCGCATCTTTGACGAAGATCTGAAAGCTTCATTCGGCACCCGCGCGATTCACGCGGGACAGCGCCCCGATCTTCTTTCGGGCGCGATAATGACGCCGATCTACACGACGTCAACCTACGTTCAGGAAGGCCTCGGCCAGAACAAGGGATATGAGTATGCGCGCGGCAAGAATCCAACGCGCGAAGCGCTGGAACGAAATGTCGCTGCGCTGGAAGGTGGCACCCACGGCTTCGCGTTCAGCAGCGGCATGGGCGCGACCGATTCCATCATGAAGCTGTTCAAGTCAGGGGACCATATCGTCGCCGGCGAGAGCAGCTACGGCGGCACCTTCAGATTGTTCGACAAGATCCTCAGGAATTTCGGCTTGTGCTTCTCCTACGTCGACAGCCGCGACCCGCAGAATGTCGAGGACGCGTGCAACGAGCACACGGTCGCGATCATGATGGAGACGCCGACGAATCCGATGATGCGACTTACAGATCTCACGGCAGTCGGGGAAATCGCCAAGCGCAAGAATGCCCTCTTCATCGTCGACAACACCTTCGCTTCGCCCTACTTCCAGCGCCCGTTCGATCACGGCGCGGACATCGTCTATCACTCGAGCACGAAGTATCTGAATGGACACAGCGACATGGTCGGCGGAATTGCGGTGGTCCGCGACGACGATCTCGCCGTGCGGATGCAATTCATTCTGAACACCGCTGGTGCTGTTCCGGGCCCATTCGACGCATGGCTGGTGCTGCGTGGCACCAAGACGTTGCACCTGCGAATGCCTCGCCACGACGAGAACGGCCGCAAGATCGCTGCGTGGCTCGCGGAAAAGCTGGGCGCCGAAAACGTGATCTATCCCGGGCTGCCGTCGCATCCACAGCACGAGCTGGCGAAGCGTCAGATGAAGGGATTCGGTGGAATGATCTCGGTGCTCACGGGGAGCAAGGAGAAGGCCGCAAAAATCCTCAGCAAGGTGCGAGTCTTTTCCCTCGCCGAATCACTCGGCGGAGTCGAGAGTTTGATCAGCCACCCCGCTTCCATGACCCACGCATCGGTTCCACCCGAACGGCGCGCAGCGCTCGGGCTGAGGGATGATCTGCTTCGTCTCTCGTGCGGAGTCGAAGACATCGGGGACCTTCTCTCCGACCTCGAGCAAGCGTTCGCATGAAGGTGCTGATCGTCGGCGGCGGCGGGAGAGAGCATGCCCTCGCCTGGAAGCTGCGCCGGGATGATCCGAACATTGAACTGATCGTCGCTCCCGGAAATCCGGGGATCGCGTCGATCGCGCGATGCGTCCCGATCGGTGTCGACAGACTCGATGACCTTGCTCACCTGGCCGAGGAAGAGCTGGTGGATCTGACCATCGTCGGACCCGAGACACCGCTGGAAGCGGGAATCGCGAATCTCTT
>DASWBC010000437.1:0-18698 GCA_036390815.1 Gemmatimonadaceae bacterium | reverse complement strand
GCGCCACGCGTGGAGTGTTGTTTCCGTTGATGAAGAGCCAGCGCCCGTCTGGCACTCCGTCGGTCTGGGATAGCTCGGTATGGTGAGCGTCATCCCAAGGTGTGAACCCGTAAGTCGTCTGGAGCATCGGCTTCGTCTCTTCGTTGTAGCCGTAACCGGTTTCCGGGTTCTGCGAAAAGACCGGGACGAATTTCAGCAGGCGGCCAGAGGGCAGGCCATAGACCATTATCTGTCCGTTGTATCCGCCCGAGAAGAATGCGTAGAACTCGTCGTATTTTCCGGGTGCGACGTAGACTTTTGATGCTGCGTCTCCAACCAACACGTTTTGATTTCCACCCGACGTAGTAGTGCACGAGTAGAAAGCTCCGACGGCCACGAGGGCGGCCGCCGCGCTGAGCAACAGCGCTTTTGGCGAAAGGGGATTTTTCATTTGAGTATTGGAGGAGGGTGCGTTGACAGATCACACGCAATCTCCGACACCGAAGCCGCCGGAGAAATCGGCGCATCTACGCGAATCGTTTCCTGATTCTCCCACCCTTTATAAGGGAATACCTTACGAGTCGACTCTGGCGAGTTCGCGTGTCAGGTCAGCCCCTCTTTCGTCAGGATGTGGCATCGCCATGCCACGATCCGCGACCGTGGGCGACGACACTACCGAGCAACGCGAGCTTCACCAGCCAACTCGCGTGCGTGGAGGGTGCCGAAGGAGGCTCTAGAGGAAGGCGTCAGCGCACGTAGCGCAGGTACTCGTAAGCGACGGTGTTGGTGGTGTCGCTCGCGAGTGCTTTCCGGAAGTTTCCCACCGCCGCGGCCCTCTTGCCTGACATGAGCTGCGCCTCACCAAGTCCGGCGTACGCCCACGAGGCGTTCGGATGCAGATCGATCGCCAGCTTGTACGCATCGATCGCGTCGTCGTACCGACCGCGGTGCATCAGCTTCACTGTGAGGGCGCTCAACGCGCCGTCGCTGATCTTGCCAACGGCCGATGTCGTGTCAGACGCAGCCGCGCGGAATTCGGACAGTACCGTCTTCATCCCCTTGATGGCGGATGCAGCCAGCAGAGAATCGCCTTTCGGCGTGCCCCAGCGCTCCACCTGGTTTACCTCGGCCTCCAGTGTGAGATCGATATCCACATTGTCCGAGACCGACATCTTGCCCGGGTCGTACTCGGAGTTCCAGAATTTGGCGCCGAGGATGCCGTAGTCTTGCCGGTTGAGGGACAGGTGCCCGACGAAGCCCACGCGCTTGTTGCCCCACGCATCGGACGAGACCGGATGTATCTGCACGAACTCCACCGCGACCGGACGCGTTACTCCGTGCATCGTCAGCGGGCCGCGCGCTACGAACCCGTCCTTCAATTTCTCGATCTTCTCGCTGTGAAAGGTGATCAGCGGGAACTTTTCCGCGTCGAACCAGTTCGGACTTTTCAGGTCCTTGTCGCGAAAATCGACATTGGTGTTGATGCTCTTCGTCTGGATCACCACTGAAACCGAAGACCCTGGAATGGACTTCGGGTCATACATCATGGTGCCCCCAAAGCTCGCGAACGCTCCTCTAACCGTAGAGAGCGCCATAAAACGCACCGAGAACTCCACGGCAGAGTGCGGCCAGTCGATATCGAATCGTTGAACCGGCAGTCCGGTTTGGCCGTTCAGCGAGGCGAAGGTCGCGCTTTGTGCTCTCCCCTCAACAGGAAGACAAACGAGCAGGGCGGCTGCAATGGAGAGGATGCGTTCGCGGGTAGTCATGACCCGCAAAATGAAAGCGGTTATCCGCTTGCCAACCCCGATGTGGCGAAGACGCGTTATTCGGGGGTGAGTGGAGTCCTCACAGCTGCTACGACCCGCTTTCGATACGCTCGGCTCACGCGCAGCTGCGCACCATTGGTCAGGACGACGGCGTAGCTGTCGGAAGCAAGGCGCCTGAGCCTGGCAATTCTCGACACGCTCACCACAGCCGACCGATGGATCCGGACGAAGTCGCTCGAGGCGAGTCTCTTTTCGAGAGCGCCAAGTGTGGTCCGGACAAGATGAGAGCGGCCGGCGGCGTGGAGCCGCACGTAGTTGTCTTCCGCCTGGAGCCAATCGATGGAGCCGACCGGAACTTTGACTAGCCCGTCGCGTGCCGGCACCGCGAGGCTGTCGGTTTCGTGGATCCGGTTGCTCACGCCGTCAAGCAGGGACGCGAGCTGTTGCCGCTCGTCCTCGAGGTGGCTCATGTCGAGGTGCGCTCGGGCCAGACCGGCTTCTGCCCGGGTGATTGCGATCTCGCGCTGACTCGACTGCGACGCGTAAACGAAAGCATACAGCACTGCCACTACCAGGAAATAGATCAGCGTCTCGAACGCGATCGCGCTCGCGAGCCTTCCAGCGAACATGTCGCGGATCGGGGCAAACGATGGCCGCCAGATGAACAGCGGAGTAATGGTAGCGACGAGCAGCGAGTGCAGGAGGCCGACTCCGATTCCGATCGGCACGTGCAGAAGTACCCGCCCCGGATGTTCCGACGGAAGCGGCAATCGCCGCACGATGAAGAAGATGAGGGGGGTGAGGACCGCCCACGTCCCCCACATGACGGTCATTTCAAGGGCGAGATGATCCCAAATCGGCGCGGTTCCCTTCGCGGCGACACCGTAAAGGCGCTGGAGCGAGAAGAGCGCCGCTATGCCACCCCAGGCGGCGATGGCGACCGTGATAAATCTCAGCCGGCGGGGAAGCTCGTCCTTCAGGCTATTCAGAGTCATGGCGAAAGATTGCGATGACATTCGAAACGAAGGGTTGGTGTTGGAGGCTGGCAGAGTTGACGCTGCCTCAGCATACTGTCTAGCATCAATAGGGGAAAGCACAATGGAAATCAAATTCACTACTGGAAAGAGCCCTCTCGGAAGCGTGCTCCTCGCGGCAACGGACAAGGGGGTCTGCGTCGTCAGCTTGCGCGAATCCGACGCCGGGGCAGAGGACTACCTGCACGCGCGCTTTCCGAAGTCGGAGGTAACGCGCGACGATGTGGCGCTCAAACGGGCACTCGATACCGTCCGGGAGCGAATCGCTGGTCGCAAACTCGACAGCGCGCTGCCGCTAGATCTGCGGGGCACGGAGTTCCAGCGCGAAGTATGGAATCAGCTCCTGGCAATTCCGGCCGGTAAGACGCGGACCTATCTCGATGTTGCGCAGGCGATCAAGCGGCCTAAAGCGACGCGCGCGGTGGCGCAGGCGTGCGGGGCGAATCCGGTTGCGGTCGTGGTGCCGTGCCATCGCGTCGTGATGAGCGACGGATCGATCGGCGGGTACAGCGGGCTGCCTGGTGTTAAGAAGGCGTTGCTCGAGGCAGAGGGAGTGCGGGAGTTCGCGACGTCGGTCTAGTTACTTGGTACAAGAACAAAGAACGGGGTGGACAGGCCCCAGCTAACGTCTCGTTTCAGTTGCGCTCAGTCTTTACTTCGCCTTGAGCAAGCTCCGGAACGGCCTCTCGGCCAAGCCTGTGTATATCTGCCGCGGCCGGGCGATCTTCTGCTCCTTGTCGAGCAGCATCTCTTCCCACTGCGCGAGCCAGCCGGGCATGCGCCCGATCGCGAACAGAACCGTGAAGAAGTCGGTCGGAAACGCCATCGAGCGGTAGATGAGTCCCGTGTAGAAGTCGACGTTGGGGTACAGCTTGCGCGATGTGAAGTAATCGTCGGACAGAGCGATCCGCTCCAGCTCCAGCGCGATCTCGAGATCCTTGTCGACACCGACGATCCTGAACACGTCGTCTGCCAGCTTCTTCACGATCTTGGCGCGGGGATCGTAGCTCTTGTAGACGCGGTGACCGAAGCCCATCAAGCGACCGCCCTCCCCGCTCTTCACCGTCTCGATGAATTTGGGGACGTTCTTTACGCTTCCGATCTCGCTGATCATGCGCAGAACCTGCTCGTTCGCTCCTCCATGGAGCGGACCGAACAGCGCGGCCACTCCAGCCGATACCGCCGAGAAAGGATCGACGTGCGAAGACCCCACAGCGCGCACCGCGTTCGTTGAGCAGTTCTGTTCGTGATCGGCATGCAGGATAAACAGGATCTCGAGAGCGCGCGCGAATACCGGGTTCGCTTCGTACTTCGACTCGCTCATTCGCGCGATCATGGACAGGAAGTTCTCGACGTACGACAGCCGATTGTCGGGGTACACGAAAGGCAAACCCTTGACGTGCCGGTAGGAGAACGCGGCGAGGGTCGGCGTTTTCGCCAGCAGCCGGACGATCGAAATGTTCCGCTCGGTCTCGTCGAAGATGTTGCGCGCCGACGGATAAAACGCGGCCAGGCCGGCGACTGAGCTGTTGAGCATCGCCATCGGATGCGCGTCGTAGCGGAAGCCCTCGAGGAATTTCCGCATGTTCTCGTGCACGTAGGTGTGAAACGTGATATCGTGCACGAACAGGTCGTATTCCGCCGGGGTCGGGAGCTCGCCGTGGCGAAGCAGCCACGCGACCTCGAGGAATGTCGCATTCTCTGCGAGCTGCTCGATGGGATACCCGCGGTAACGGAGTATTCCCTTGTCCCCATCGATAAAAGTGATCGCGCTCCGGCATGACGCGGTGTTCAGAAACGCCGGATCGTAGCTCATGAGCCCCATGTCATCGGGGTCGTTTGTCCTGATCTTCTTTAGCTCGGTGGCGCGAATCGCCCCATCGGCGACCGGCACGTTGTATGTCTTGCTGCTGCGGGTATCCTTTATCTCGAGCGCGCTCCCTGACGGAGCAGCGGCGGGTGGCTTGGCGGAGGCCCGGGCGGGTGCCGCGGGGGCTGGCTTGGCGTTGTTTTTCTTGGGCGGGACGGGTGGCGCATTCGAGCCGGTCTTCGGCATCCTGTTCTCCAGTTGATTACATCAAACTTAGCGCAACGCCGCCGCGGGTGATAATCGCAGGCATGTAACAGGGAGAGACTGATGGCATTCAATCGCAGGGTTACGGGCCCACTGCCTGATCCGCAGATCATGATGATCCCGATCGCGCCGCGGGGTTTTTTCATTCGCCGAATGCTCCACAACGCCGGGATCGCGGCGGGAGTAGTCGGCGGTGGCCTCCTGATCGGGATGACCGGCTACCACCGGCTGGGAGGCTTGGGTTGGGTGGATTCGTTTTACTACTCGTCGATGATCCTCTCCGGCGAGGGGCCTCCACCGGATCCGCAGGCGCTCACCAGCGCCGGGTTACTGAACCTCCACCTGTTCGCCGGGTTCTACGCGCTTTTCAGCGGCGTGACATTCATCACGATGGTAGGTGTGCTCTTCGCTCCAGCGATTCACCGCTTCCTGCACAGGTTCCACCTGGAGATCGCGGCTCACGATGAGCCCGATGAGAATTCCTAGAGCCGCTTCACTCGTATGACCTTCCATGTCCCGCCGGTGACGCTGCGTCCCGGCTGGGATGGAACAGTGCTGAATGTACCCTCGATCGTACGCGCGTCCCGAAAGGATCCCTGAAACGTCGTCGTGACCGGGCAGCCGCAATCGGGATCCAGATACGGGTCCAGCGTGCCGCTGAGATTGCCGCCTTCTTTCCTGATGAAATGGATCTTCAGCACGGTTTTCCCGGGCGATCCAACGTTTGTCACAAGCTCGCGCTCAGCCTCTGAGAGCAACGAATCGGGGCGTGGGATCAACACGATGTTTCCAGAGGCGGAGGATTCGCCGGCCCGTAGCATAAAGGCGATCGTGCCCGTTCTCCCGGTTTGGGCACTGCTGGAAACCCCCCGCCATTCACCGACGAGTGGGTTGAGGTCGAAATCGCTCGCCGTCACTTCTGTCGACGGGGGGTTTGACGCGCAGGCGACGGCAGAGGCAGCGAGCCCTGCCACCATAATCAGGGGAACGCGTAGCATCGGTCTCTCCGGTTGAGAACTCTTCTCTCCCTCATCAGACATTGGCAGCAATTCTTTCGCTGGGCAAGTCGCGGGGGCGACACCGCCTACGATGCCGTCGCGGGCTCGAAGCCTTTCCGCTCCATGCTCCCCCAATCCTTTTTCCCGCGCAGGAATTTCCAGAGGCCGCGGAGACGCCAGTAGACCGTCATCTGCCGGTAGCCGAGGTTCTCGACGAGCGCCCACCAGAAAAGCAAGGCACGGTCGCGGAATGTCTCGTAACGGTGGAAGCTCAAATCCTCGAGAATGAGCGTGAATGCGGTAAGCGCCGTGCCGAGTCCGTAAGCGGTGAGATAAAAGAGTCCGGCGAAGGTCCAGTCGAGTGCGCCCGTCGCGAGCCCGAGCGCCAGGGCGATCAGTCCAGCCACCTCAATCACGGGGGCCAACAACTCCACGAACACGTAGTACGGAAAAACAAAGAGGCCCGTCACGCCGTACCGGGGATTGAACAACATCCGTCGGTGTCTCCACAGCACGTCAGCCAGGCCGCGATGCCAGCGATCACGCTGTCGCCCAAGCACCTTTGCCGACTCCGGCACTTCGGTCCACGCCACCGGATCGGGAACGAACGCGATCGTTCCCGGGCCGCCGCGCTCGTACGAGAGCCTTTTCAGGCGCAGCACCAGCTCCATGTCTTCGCCGACCGTGTCGTGGAGATAACCCCCCGCGTTCACCACTGCGTCGCGGTGAAATAGTCCAAAGGCGCCGGAGATGATGATGTTTCCACCCAGCTGATTCCATCCGAGACGGCCGAACAGAAACGCGCGGAGGTATTCGACGACCTGAACACCTGCCAGCAGGTTGGTGGGAACGGACGTCTTGACGACGCGGCCGAATTTCACTTCGGATCCATTGACGACTCGAATTGTCCCGCCCGTCGCGACGACGTCAGTTCCATAGAGGAAAGGGCGTATCATACGCTGAAGGCCGTCTGCTTCGATCAGAGTGTCGGCATCCATCGCGCACACCAGCTCTCCGCGCGCGAAGCTGAGCCCGACGTTCAGGGCGTCAGCCTTTCCTCCATTGTCCTTGTCGACGACAACGAGCGATGGGTAGGTTGAGGAGCGATAGAGCGACCGCACCGGCTTCGTCTTGATGCGGTGCTCGTAGATCGTTTTCACCGGTACCAGATCGAAACGTTCGACGAGAACCTGGACGGTCCGGTCCTTCGACCCATCGCTCACAACGATCACCTCGAGGTTCGGGTACTGGAGCGCCAGCAGCGCACGCAGGCTAGCATCGATCGTCGCTTCCTCGTTGTAAGCCGGTGCGAGAATCGAGATCGTCGGCGAGAGTGTCGAGCTTAGCAGTAGATGGCGGCTCTCATCGGCGATGAGCAGCATGTGGCGGCGCAGCTCCAGCAACGAGCTGACGAGGAGGATCAGATACCACCCGTTGACGGCAAGAAAATACAGGAGTACGACGAACTGGCCTTTGAGCAGGATCTGGCTGACGCCAGTCTGCAACAAGCCGCTCATACGGACGCCGCCGCGGCGGGAAGGTCGAGTACCTGCTGCGCCATGTCGGCCGCGAACGGATCGTCTTCCTTAAGCGCCCGACGCAGGAACAGCACACCCGGCGCGCCAATCGATCGAAGGGCGAGACCTGCGGCGCGCCGAACTCTCCAGGCCGAGTCGCGCAGTCGCTGGGCCAACAGTGATGCCGCCTTCCAGTGCTGCATCCGACCGAGGCCTTGCGCCGCGGCGGCTCGCACACTGGAGTCACCATCATCCAGGAGCTCGATCAGTCGCTCGGCCCCGGCAGCGTCGCCGACTGCGCCCAACAGCTTCGCCGCCGCGATCCGAACGCCTACATCCGCGGTACGCGACAGACGCAGCCCGGCCTGCCCAAAGGTCGGGCCCGCCAGTGATTCGGCGACGCGAAGCCCCGCTTCCGCCGCTCGCCCGGAATTTCTCTCCAGGAAAGTAGCGAGCGGCCCTGCCACGACACTGCCCATGCGCAGCAGCGCATCCTGTACGGCGAAGCGCGCCTGCGTCGCGGGGTCGGCCAGCAACGCCAGCATGGCGGAGATCACCGCGACCGACGGCTGAGCGGCGGCCCATTCCGCCGCTTGTGCGCGCACCGCCGGGTGAGGATCCGACAACAGGCGCTGAACCAGCGGATCAACCACATCCAGGCGCGACAGGATGCGAGCGCCGCGTAGGCGCCGCGCCCACCGGCGGCTCTCGCACAACTTCCGGGCGCGATCCACCACCCCCACCTGGAGCGCGACGAAACTGAGTCTTTCCTTCCCTGATCCGGACAGGTGACGCGACATCTCGAGGAACGCGATTACCTGCACATCGTGCGGAAGCCGGCGGAGAGCTTCGATCTCCTCGACGTTCACGGTTCCGCGCGTCGCCAGATGTGCGAGCGACTCACGCGCTGCTTCCGTCATGCGGGCGAGCCGACGCTCGTGGAAAAACAGCCAGAGCCCATGCGCAAAGAAGAGAATGACCGCGACTACCAGGAGTCCGATTTCCACCAGCATTACTATGTTGAGGAGCTGCCTGCTGATCATGGCTGACTCAGCTTCAACATCGCGCGAACCTTGTGCATGAGGACCGGAACGCTGAACGGTTTGGCGATGTGGTCGGCGGCTCCAAGCTCGAGGGCGGCGAGCACGTCGCGTTCGCCGGTGCGGGATGTCAGCATCACGACGCTGGTCGATCTCGTTATTTCGCCGGCCTTGAGGCGGCGCAGCACATCGAGCCCGTTCAGCGCCGGAATGTCGACGCCAAGCAGGATCATGGATGCCTGCACCTCCGGTGGCCTGCCGGTCAGCGCGGCCACCGCGGTCTCTCCGTCGGCAAACGTGGCGACGCGAAGGTTACGACTCTCCATTGCGTGCTGCAGCAGGGACACCAGCGCCGTATCGTCGTCCACGATGGCGACATCCACGCGACGCGTCATCGGTCCCGTTGCTTTCGACCCGGAGATGCCGATGCGGACTATGCCGCCGGTCGTTCTGACGCCACCCGTCGCTCTGACTTGCTCGAGAGCCTTCAGCGCCTCCTCCCGCATGGCGGTGACGGAATCTCCATCGGTCTGGTACTGTGAAACTCCGCCGCTGCAGGCGACGTGAACCTTCCGTCCATCTTCCGAAAGAAAATTCTGATCGGCGATTTTCGACAAAACCTGAGTGAGCTTGATCGCGGCGTACTCCTTGGTGCATCCGTACATGCCGATCGTGAAATCCGCCCCGCCCCACCAGCCGACAATGTCCTCGGCGCGAAAGGATTTTGGCAGCAGCTCGCCGATGGCGCGCAACACGACATCGCCGGTGCCGCGACCGAATGTGCTGGCGAGGCTTGCGAAGGCGTCGACCTGGAGGACGGCGATCGAGTACGGATCAGATTTTCTCCGTGCCAGCCGCAGAAAGCGGTCGATCTGCTCCGTCGCCTTGTTCGCTATCGGCAGACCCGTCAGCGGATCCGTCTCCACCGGGGCGCGCCGCGCCTTCACTCCGTTGAGGCGGTTCTCGATGCGCATCATCAGCTCGGCCGGGACGAACGGCTTGCCGACGTAGTCGTCCGCGCCCGCGGCGAACACCCGCTGCACACTCGCCTGATCCGTGTAGCCCGTGAGAAAAATCACCGGCAGCTCGCTCCATCGAGAGTCGCTTCTCACCACTCGGCACAGCTCGGTACCGCTGATCTTCGGCATCTCGAGATCGAGCAGAATCAGATTCGGCTTCGTCTCATCGAGCACAGTCCAGAATCGAAGCGGATCGTTCACAGCCGTCACTGTCATTCCCCGCTTACCGAGGAGGGTGGTCAGGCCGCGGGATATCATCGGCTCGTCGTCCACGACGAGAATCCTGCGGCCTTCGAGGGAGAAATCGTCGGATGCCGCTCCGGAGCCCGTTGGCGTCGGCCGCGCCGACTCGGCGTCCGACGAATCGGTCGGCTGTTGCAGCGCGGGCGGAGCAGACGGAGCGCCCACCAGGCTCTCTCGCAGCGACAGGAGCTGCTCCGAGATGGCAACGCCGTCGATCGCAGTGAGTGATCCATGGGCGAACCGATCCGCGAGGTCGCGAGCGACGCGTTCTCCCTTCTGGAATCCGAATCGCGCCGCCACCGTGGCGACATCCTGCGCCTCCCGCTGGGCCGCCGCTCTCAGATCGGTTGACAGGCTGTTGTCGAGAAGCGCGATCGCCGCGTCGTCAAGCTTGTCGATCTTCTCGAAGGTGGATGCACGGGTGCGATCCCACGCCGCGACTACGGCGGCCGCGATGTGCTCACCATGCGATGCCTGAGGTGGGAGGACATCGACGCCAACCATTTTCGCGAGCTCTCGCAACATCTCTTCCGTGTCCACCGGAGAGAGGAAAAAACGATCGACGTGGATTTCTTTCAATGCGCGCAGCGCTGTTTCCGCCTGCTGCATCGAGATCACGTAGGCGATCCCAACATCGTCGTTCGCGTCTTTGGCGCGACGGGCGACGTCGGCGGAATCCTCAATAGGAAGCGAGTCACTGAGAACGACCAGGCGGGCTTCGCCACGAGCAGCAGCCTCGCCCATCCGCTGTGCGTTCTCAAATTCGCTGATGACGACGTCACGAAGCCTCAGCCCGATTTCGCGGACGATTTCCGCGGGTATTCCCGACACCAGGAGTGAGACGGATTCCGTCATCTACCTACGGAACATACCACGCCCGGCCGCGCGTCGCCGAACGGCGCAAACAGGTTTGGCGGACCTGTCTCAGCCGGTCGGCTCTTTGGCCAGGCGCAACACAGCATTCCACTCTGCCGCGCCGACTTTCTGAACCGAGAGACGGTTCCCTTTCTGGAGAAGAGACATTCCCTCGAGCTCGGGCTTCGTCCGCAGCTCGCTCAGGGAGACCTGGCGGGGAAAGCGCTCGATGGCCTGGATGTCCACCATCGACCAGTAAGGTTCCCCGTTCTTGCTTCTCGGATCGTAGTGCGGATCCTTAGGGTCGAGCGCTGTATGGTCGGGATATCCTTCACGCACGATCTCGACGATTCCCACTATACCCGGATCAGCCCCGCCGGAGTGGTAGAAGAAGGCCAGATCGCCTTTCTTCATTTCGTCGCGCATGAAATTCCGCGCTTGAAAATTCCGCACCCCGTCCCAGTGAGTGGTCCGAGAGGGCAAATTCCAGAGATCCTCGAAGGAGAACGAATCGGCATCCGACTTGAGAAGCCAGTAGTGCCTGTCTTTCTGCAAGGGTCGCGTAACCTTCGTCATTCGACATACCACCGTTGGCAAGAGACAGATTGCAGTGGAACCTAACCGGCGAAGCGCCGTACATTGGAGTACATCATAACCATTAGCCCAGCAGGCCAGTCAACCATGCGCCACAACTTCCGGACGCCCCACCTTCGCGTCCCCGTCCTCTCACTTCTCCTGTCGGTTGCCGGCGCACTGTCCGCGCAGACGACGAACGCCCCGCTCAGTTATCCGGCAGCCGCCCGCGGCACGCAGGTGGATGACTACCACGGAACGAGCATCGCCGATCCTTATCGTTGGCTCGAAGATGTCGATGCGCCCGCGACGAAGACGTGGGTGGAGGCCCAGAACAGGCTCACCGACTCATTCCTGACGACGATACCCGAGCGACCGGCGATCAAAGCCAGACTCACGACGCTCTGGAATTACGCGCGATATTCCGCGCCGTTCAAGGAGAACGGACGCTATTTCTATTTCCAGAACACGGGACTACAGAATCAGAGCGTGCTGCTGGTGCAGGATGGCCGAAACGCTCAGCCGCGCGTGCTGCTCGACCCGAATACGCTCTCGGCTGACGGCACCGTCGCGCTCTCGGGAACCGCGGCGTCGGACGATGGGCACTATCTCGCCTACAGCATTTCGACCAGCGGCTCCGACTGGCAGGAGCTGCACGTCCGGGATGTGAACATCGGGGGGCGGGATCTCCCCGACACCGTGAAGTGGGTGAAATTCTCGGGAATATCGTGGACGCACGACAACAAGGGCTTTTTCTACTCGCGTTACGACGAGCCGACGTCGGGCAACAAGATGACCAATACCAATCGCAACCATAAGCTTTACTACCATCGGATCGATCGGCCGCAGTCGCGCGACGAGCTGGTCTACGATCGTCCCGACCAGCCTGATTGGCTGTTCAACGGCACCGTCACCGACGACGGCCAGTACCTGATCATCACGGTCTCGCAGGGAACCGATGTCCGGACGCGCCTCTACTTCATCGATCTCGACAACCCGGGCAAGCCGCAGATCGACAACCCGGTGGTCAGGCTGATCGACAAGTTCGACGCCGAATACTCGTTCGTGGGCAACAGGGGCACGAATTTCTACGTGCGCACCGACCGGAACGCGCCGAAGGGACGGATCGTCGCCATCAGCATCGACAACCCGCGCGAGGAGCGCTGGAACACGATCATCCCCGAGGGCAAGGACGCTCTGGAGAGCGCGTCAATGGCCGGCGACGACATCGTCGCCAACTATCTCCAGGACGCGCACTCCAGCGTGCGCTTTTACAGCGCTTCCCGCAACGACACGCGCGACCAGAGGCCGCGCGGACAGCCGACGCAACCGCAGCCGCGCAATCCGGGGAGCATCTACGACGACACCAGCACGGCTCCAATCGTGATGCGCGAGCGCGGCCAAGCCCTTGGCGGTGGTTTCACCCCTCGCGGAGAGCTGCCGCTGCCTGGCATCGGGACGGTCGGCGACATCCAGGGGCGCCAGGGCGACGACGAGATGTTCTACAGCTTCACCTCGTTCCTCTACCCCGCCACGATTTACCGCTTCGACCTGAAGTCGCAGAGGAATGAAGTATTCAAGGCGCCTAAGGTGGCGTTCGACCCCACGCCCTACGAAACCCGGCAGGTCTTCTACACGAGCAAGGACGGAACACGGGTGCCGATGTTCATCACGTCAAAGAAGGGCATCCAGCTCGATGGAACGAACCCGACGCTCCTCTACGCCTACGGCGGCTTCAACATTTCTCTCACACCTTCCTTCTCGGCTGCCAACGTCGCGTGGATGGAGATGGGCGGCATCTACGCAGTCCCCAACCTCAGGGGTGGCGGCGAGTACGGAAAGGACTGGCACGAGGGCGGGATGCTGGCCAAGAAACAGAACGTCTTCGACGATTTCATCGCGGCGGCGGAGTATCTGATCAAGGAGAAGTACACTTCGACTCCAAAGCTGGCGATTCGCGGCGGCTCGAACGGCGGACTGCTGGTTGGAGCGGTGATGACTCAGCGGCCCGATCTCTTTGGAGCAACGCTGCCGGAGGTGGGAGTGATGGACATGCTCCGCTTCCAGAAGTTCACGATTGGTTGGGCCTGGACTTCGGATTACGGATCGTCGGATAATGCGGATCAGTTCAAGTATCTGCGCGCGTATTCTCCGCTCCAGAACATCAAGCCCGGCACCTGCTATCCGCCGACGCTCGCTTTCACCGCGGATCATGACGATCGAGTCGTTCCCGGTCACACCTTCAAGTTCGTGGCTACGCTTCAGGCAGCTCAGAGCTGCGCCAACCCCGTTCTCGTGAGGATCGAGACGAAATCGGGGCACGGCGCCGGGAGACCGACGACAAAGCAGATCGACGAAGCGGCAGACAGATTTGCATTCCTGGTGAAGGAGCTGCACATGAGACCCACGCTCCAGTAAATGGAAACCTTTCTCGCCGGCGCGGACGCAGTAATCCTTGTTCTGCGGACCGCGCTGCTGTCGATAGCGGTCGTGTTCGGCGCGATCTGCCTTCTCGACTGGGCCGTTCGCACACGGAAAATCAGTCCCTTCAACGCCGTTGCGCGATTCTGTCGCTCTACCGTTGATCCCATCATCGCGCCGATCGAGCGGACAGTGGTCCGCGCCGGCGGAACTCCGGCCGCGGCTCCGTTGTGGGCGCTCGCCGCGATCGTGATCGGTGGGATTCTGCTGCTCACGGTGCTGGACATGATTCGGCTCGAGGTCGTCAAATCCATCATCGCCTCGCAGGAGGGAGCTGCCGGAATTTTCCACCTGCTCGTTAGCTGGACTTTCACGATTCTGAAGGCGGCGATCATCGTGAGGGTGATCAGCTCGTGGCTACCGATTTCTCCGTACTCCAGTTGGGTCAGGTGGAGCTACCAGTTGAGCGAGCCGATGCTCTCGCCGCTTAGGCGGGTCGTTCCCACCATCGGCGCACTCGACATAACTCCGATTCTTGCATACGTACTGCTCAACCTCATCGAATCGGCTCTATTCCACTTGATGTGACCGATTTTGATGCTCATCAGCGAGGTGACGCGATCCGATTCTCGGTTCGCCTCCAACCTCGAGCGTCGAAGAACGAGATCGTGGGCTTGCAGGGCGTCGCGCTCAAGGTGCGTGTGACAGCTCCGCCGACTGATGGATTGGCGAACGACGCCCTGATCGGGTTTCTTTCCAAAGCGCTCAACACTTCACGGCGCAATGTGTGCATCGTGTCTGGGCACTCCTCGCGGACGAAGGTAGTCGAGATCAGCGAGGCGGATCTGGAATCGGTTCAACGCCTGGCTGGCTGAGGAAAACTCCATAGTGGTAAAAGTGATTCTCGTCGGGACTGATGTGGCGCTGCTCGAAGGGCTCGCGCAGACACTGATTGGATTTGGACACGAGGTTTTGCTGGCGGCAACGGTTGGAGAAGTAGCGGGTGCGATGAACGGAAGTCTGCCGGCGATAGCCGTCGTCTCCTGTGAAGCGCTCGAAAATGGAGGGCCCGGTGCCGCGCTTCCTCTCACGCCTGGCGGGGCGATAATCGTTTACGGGAAAACGCACGGCGAGCGGCCATTCCTCGCCCAGAAGCTCCAGCGGGCGACGCTCGCGCATTTGGTTCTCCCACTGGAACGCCATCGGCTCATAGCCCTCGTGCAATCGTTCGAGAGCCGATCGCGCACAACCGGCCGTTCCATTGTTGGTGACGACGTGGAAGACGATTCCCGGCTGGAGTTCTGACGGCAAAGCGCGACCTCAACCACATCGCGGCGATCATAGATCAGGGGTGGCGTCGCGTCTCCATGACTTCGGGCTATCTCTCCGAGCGCGAAGCGCGCTTCCTGATGGCTGCGGCCGCGCTTGCACCCGCACAGGGAAAGAATCTCGAAATCGGCAGCTTCAAGGGCAGATCGACCGTCGGACTTGCCTACGTTACCCGCGAGCTGGGACTCGGTACCGTCGTCGCGGTGGATCCGCACACGTCGCCAGCGACGACCGATCCTGATCTCAAAGGCAAGCCGAGCTCATACGACGACTTCGTCGCCAACCTCAGGACCGCGGGAGTCTTCGAGCGCGTCAAGATCGAGCGCGTGTATTCGCATGAGCTGGCGCGCGAGTGGAAAGACTCGATTCGCTTTCTCTGGATCGACGGTGACCACACGTACGAGGGAGCGAAGGCTGATCTCGACATGTTCAGGCCGTATCTAGTCGACGGCGCCATCGTCGCCATGCACGACGTACTCGGCACCTTTGAAGGGGCGTTGCGCGTTTTTGTCGAGGAGGTTCTCGACTCCGACGATTTCGGCCCGGCGGGTTTCAGCGGATCCATCGGTTGGGCACAGTACCGTCCGCGCGACGGCAAGGCCGCCCGGTTTCGCCGACGCCGGCGGTTACTCGCCGTCCCCGCTCGGCGACTAATCCCGGTGGCGCGGCGTGCTGATACCGGATTGCGCGGCTGGAACAAGTTCCTGTACAAGTTCTGGCGGCCGCTGGCGCCGCACGGCGACGTTAGCCTCGCGCGGTTGGCTCGCTTCGTTACGGAATAACTGCTGAGGAATGCGAACTAACTGCTGAGGAGTGCGGGCCAACTGCTATTGCGGATCGCAGACTAACTGCGGATTGGGAGACTAACTGCGGACTGCGGACTAAATGCCAACTTAGGAATCGGCCTGCCGCCGCGGCAAATTGCTTACTCGCCGCAGTTCATGGTTTCGCAGCCTTTTCCTATTGGAGCTATCTCTAGTGAATGTCTGAATCGGCGACAGACTCGCTCTCGACGAGCAGTCGGGATCCACTGATGCGAATGCGCGCTTACCGTGTTGCATCCGAGTTAGTAGAGGAAGTGTGGACCGATGCGGAGAAACTGAGGCATCACGCGGCTACCGAGAAGATATCTGGCCAACTGTATGCGGCAGTCGGCTCTATCGCAGCGAATCTGGGGGAAGGCTATTCGCACAGTTCCGGTCGAGACCGCGCGCGGATTTTCGAGTATGCGCTCGGATCGACGCGCGAAAGCATGGTTTGGTTCAAGACAGCGCAGCCGGTGCTCGGTGCTGACCTCGTTCGCGACCGACTGGATAAACTCGAAGAGATACGCCGGCTTCTGCTCGCAACAATCCCTCGTGAACGCGGAAGGCTAATCAGGCCATCACGGCGTTAACCAGGTAGTCCGGAGTCCGCAGTTAGTCCGGAGTCCGCAGTTAGTCCCCCAATCCGCAGTTAGTCTGCGATCCGCAATAGCAGTTGGCCCGCAGTCCTCAATTAGTGCGCAATCTCGCAGTAGCAGTTGGTTCGCAGTCCTCAGTAGTCTTGCCGAACCCTGTCTCCTCCACTACTATAGTGAAGGGCACAACTGAACCCGTGGCGATTTAATGCAACTTGCGGCCACGTTAAACAATCCGCTAAAGCGCTCGCCCGGCGCCTATGCGCGGGCTTTTTTGTTGTCCCCATTGTCCGGGGCTGACTATTTCGAGACGAGGGTTTTGTCTCCGACTACCTGATTCCGCAACGCAACAATGACCGAACGCGCCACCAAATCACCCTACCTACAAGCGTTGGATCGCCGAGTGCTGATATACGACGGCGCGATGGGGACGAACATCCAGAGGTACAACCTTTCCGCTGAGGACTTTGGTGGCAAGGCGCTGGAGGGGTGTAACGACAATCTCGTTCTCACGCGTCCCGACGTGATTCAGGCGATCCACGAGTCGTTCCTGGCGGTCGGGTGTGACGTCGTCGAAACGTGCACGTTCCAGTCGACGCCCCGCCGTCTCAAGGAGTGGGGTCTGGGCGACAAAGTTCGCGAGATAAATGTCCGCGCCGCTCAGCTGGCGCGCGCAGCAGCCGATAAATACTCGACGCCCGATCAGCCGCGGTTTGTCGCGGCTTCGATGGGTCCGACGGGGATGCTGCCCTCCAGCTCCGACCCCGTGCTCTCGCAGATCACGTACACCGAGCTCGCCGACAACTTCTACGAGCAGGCGAAGTACCTGGTCGAGGGCGGAGTCGATCTGCTTTTGATCGAGACGTCGCAGGACATCCTCGAGGTGAAGGCGGCGGTCGCGGGCATCGAGCGATTGTTCGTCGAGATCGGACGGCGGCTCCCGTTGCAGACGCAGGTCACGCTCGACGTGAGCGGGCGCATGCTTCTGGGGACCGACATCGCGAGCGCGATGACCACGCTCGAGGCACTCGGCGTCGATGTGATCGGCTTGAACTGCTCGACGGGTCCCGAGCACATGCGCGAGCCGGTTCGTTATCTGTCCGAGCACGCGACGCTTCCGTTGTCGGTGATTCCAAATGCGGGTTTGCCGCTCAATACCGGGGTCGGTGAGGCGGTGTATCCGCTCGAGCCGGGACCGATGGCGACCGCGCTGTCGGAGTTCGTGAAGGACTTCGGTGTCCGCATTGTCGGTGGATGCTGCGGTACGACTCCGGAGCATCTCTCGGCGATCGTCGGAGCGGTTCGCGAGGCGGAGCGCGCCTCGAAGCCCGTCAATCATGCGCAGCACGTCCCGCGTGTGAGCTCCGCCATGCGTGCGATCACCCTCCACCAGGACCCGCCGCCGCTGTTGGTGGGCGAGCGCGTCAATGCGCAGGGCTCGCGCAAGGTGAAGCGCCTGCTGCTGGCCGACGATTACGAGGGAATCCTCGAGGTCGCGCGCGAGCAGGTGGATTCCGGCGCGCACGTCCTCGACGTGTGCGTCGCTCTGACCGAGCGCGGGGATGAAGCCGAGCAGATGTCGAAGGTGGTGAAGCTGCTGTCGATGAGCGTGGAGACGCCGCTGGTGATCGATTCCACCGAGGCAAATGTGATCGAGGCTGCCCTCGAGCACATCCCCGGCCGCGGGATCGTCAACTCCATCAACATGGAGAACGGCCGCAAGCGCATTGATTCCGTCGTGCCTCTGGTGAAGAAGCACGGAGCGGCGGTGATCGCGCTCACGATCGACGAGATCGGCATGGCCAAGACGAGAGAGAGAAAGCTCGAAGTCGCAAAGAAGATTTACGATATCGTGGTCGGTGAGTACGGGCTCGCCCCCGAAGATCTCATTTACGACGCGTTGACATTCACGCTCGCGACCGGTGATGCCGAGTGGATCGACTCCGGCAAGGAGACAGTCGAAGGCATTCGCCTCATCAAACGCGAGCTTCCGGGCGTCTCCACCATACTCGGCGTCTCCAACGTGAGCTTCGGGTTGACTCCCGAAGCGCGCGGCGTCCTCAACTCGGTGTTCCTCCACCACTGCGTGCAGGCGGGGCTCGACGCGGCGATCGTCAATCCGGCTCACATCCGGCCGTACGCGGAAATCTCGACCGGCGAGCGCGAGCTGGCGGACGATCTCGTGTTCAACAAGCGCCCCGACGCGCTGCAGCGCTTTATCGAGTACTTCTCGAACGTTGGTGGCGGCGGTGCCGCGGCGCAGGTGGAGAAGGAAGATCCGACAGCCGGCATGACGCCGGAGCAGAAGATCCACTGGATGATTCTGCACCGAAAGAAAGAGGGCATCGAAGAGCAGCTGGATGCCGCTGATGTGCGAAAGCATCCAGTCCGCGTCCTGAACGAAGTGCTGCTGCCGGCGATGAAGGAAGTCGGCGATAAGTTCGGCGC
>DASWBC010000436.1:0-4171 GCA_036390815.1 Gemmatimonadaceae bacterium | reverse complement strand
GGTGACACAACTCACAGCCTTGCGGCACCGACCTCGAACGCTTTGGACCCGCGCCGCAATGCTGTTTTGTATCGCGGCATGCGCGGGAGGTACTTCCTCGAGCGCAGGTCCTGTCCCGGCGCAGGGCGATCCACCGCAAATGTTGTCACGTGGGCCCATACCGGACCTGCGTGTTCCGACGACCACGTCGGGCCGCTCTCCAGTTCGCATCACAATAGAAGTGCTGATCGATAGCACTGGACATCCCGACATGACGACCTTCAAGGTGGCGGGCTTTGGCGCGGCGGAGAACAAAGACGCGCTGACCCACTGGATTGAGCAGGCGATTTTCCGGCCGGCTCATCGTAACGGTCAACCCGTGCCGGGCTTGTATCGCACGAAGCTGGAGGCACAAGCGCGCATCGTGCGCTAGAATCTTAGTCCACCCTCCGTCCCGCGAACGCCATTACCTGGCGCCACAGCACTGTCCTAACCGCGCCGCCTCGCTCCAAATCCTCGGGGAAGTCAGGGCATCAATTGACACGATGTCCCTTCTGGGTCGTCTACAATTCGATACCCCTCCCGCATCCGAAAAACCCACATGTCAATGCCATACTGGCAGTGGCGGTCAGCGAGCGCCTTCCTACTGGGAAGCGTGCTGATTTCCGCGAGCCTCGCCACCGCCCAACTGCCGACGCCACCGCCCAAGCAGGCGATCGACACAATCACAAATGATCTCGAGCAGCTGATGAAGATCGAGATCGTCGTCGCAGGATCAAAGCGCGCGCAGGAGTCGCGCGATGTCGCCTCCTCCGTCAGCGTCGTCACCGCCGCGGAGATCAGGGAACACGGCTACCGCACGCTGGCCGATGTGCTGAGGACACTGCCCGGCTTCTACGTCTCCAACGACCGCAACTACTCCTACATCGGAGTGCGCGGATTCAGCCGGCCCGGTGATTGGAATTCGCGCGTTCTCCTCCTGCTCAACGGACTCCGCACAAACGAGAATGTGTTCGACCTGGCCTACATCGGTGAGGAATTCAGCGTCGATGTGGACCTGATCGAACGGGTCGAGGTCATCCGCGGACCCAGCTCCGCGATCTACGGCAGCAACGCCTTTTTTGCGGTCATCAACGTCGTCACCCGGCCGGGGAGCAGCTTCGCGGGCACCGAGATCGCGACCACCGCCTCCAGCTTTGGGACATACTCCGGCCGCGGCACCTATGGCCACACCTTCGCGAACGGTCTCGATCTCGTCGCCTCGGGCACTTATTCCGACGGAAAGGGAAGAAACCTCTACTTCCCGGAATACGACGCCCCCGCGACTAACAACGGTATGGCGAACGGTGATGACCACGAAGGGTTTCGCAAGCTTCTCGTCACCGCATCGAAAGGGAATTTTTCGTTCCAGGCAAACAACGTGTCACGCGAAAAGGGTCTTCCGACTGGAGTGTACTCCGCAACCTTCAATGACCCGCGAAGCAGCACGACCGATGGCCTGAGCCTGGCGAGCCTCACCTACGAGCGCGCGTTCGCGAATGCCGCGACGTTCTCTACTCGTGTCCACGCTGGACGCTACTCATACGACGGCGAGTACGCCTATACCGACTTGGCTCCCAACAAGGACCTTTTCGTCGGGGAATGGTGGGGGCTGGATATCGACGCGGCTCGCAAGATCGGATCGCGTCAGTTTGTCACGTACGGCGCCGAGTATCGGGACAACTTCAAGATGCTTCAGACGGATTACGATCCCGACCCCTACTATCTCTACTCTTATGCGAAGGACAAGTCCACACGTTGGGGCGCGTTCGCACAGGACGAGATCAAGCTCGCCGATCCGCTGATGCTCTACGCCGGTCTTCGAGTCGATCGCTACGAGGGGTTCGGCTACGCCACCAGTCCTCGCGCCGCCCTGATCTACACCCCCAGCTCGACGACCACGTTCAAGCTGCTCGCCGGCAGAGCGTTCCGGGCACCTAACGATTATGAGCTCCAATACAACCGCGCACATTTGTCCACGATTAATCCGCAGCTCGAGCCGGAGCACATCGAGACGCTTGAGTTGATAGCACAGCGCCTCATCGGCGGCGGTGTAGAGGTCTCCGCGTCCGCATTCAGGAACCGGCTTACTGATCTCCTCAGCCGGCGTACCGACACGACCAGCGGTTCCCAGTATTTCGGGAACGTTGACGAGATCCATTCCAGAGGAGTCGAGCTGGGGCTGAACGTGAACCGCGGTCACGGCCTCACCGGTAAGTTGTCGTATTCATTCCAGCGCACCGAAGACCGTGCGTCAGGCATCCAGCTGTCGAATTCGCCAGAGCAAATGGTGCAGATGGAGTTGCGGTCTCCGATCCTCGGCACTGCCGCGACGGCCGCGGTGGATGCGCAATACATGAGCGCACGAAGTACACTCCTCGGAAACGTCGCCGGCGGTCACGTACTTACCAACTTCTCGCTCTTTGCTCCCCGGACCTTCGGCAGGTTCGACCTGAGCGCCAGTCTGTACAATGTCTTCGATGCGCGATACGGAGACCCGGTGTCGAATGGGTTCGTTCAAGACCTCATTCAGCAGGATGGCAGGAGCTTCCGTGTCAGGACGACGCTTCATTACTAAACGCCTTTTCGTCCTCGCCGCGCTGCTGTTTGGCGTTCCCGCTGGAGCACAGAGTCCCATGAACGAATCGCAGGTCAAGGCGATGTTCGTTTACAATTTTCTCAAGTTCGTCGAGTGGCCGGCGGACACGTCTGTCGGTGCGAAAGATCCGTTCATCGTCCTCATCATCGGAGAGGGCGCAACTGCCGACGCCACTGAGCATTTTCTCGAGTCGAAAATGATCGGAGAACGACCATTGGTCGTTCGCCGCATCCGATGGGATCAGTCGCTAGCCGGGGGGCGCGCTGCGTTCGTGGTCGAACAGGACGCAAAGAAACTCCATCACGTCCTCGAGGCGGCGGCCTCTGCCGGGGTTCTCACTATCGGTGAAGGAGAGAGCTTTACGACTCGCGGCGGCGTGATCGGTCTCCTCGTCGAGGATCGCAAGGTGCGCTTCGATGTTGACACTACCGCCGCGCAGGTCGCTGGCTTAAGGGTCAGCTCCAAGCTCCTGGCCTTGACCCACGCCGTTCGCTCCTCCACCGATCGTTCTGGTTCTCAACAGTGAGGCTGGCGTTGAGCGTCCGCGCCAAGCTCATGACGATGTTGATGGTGTCGTCGGGAGCCGCCGTGCTGCTCGCATCCGGAGCGAGCTACGTCTACGACTCTCGCCGCATGCTGCGTGTGATGTCGGAAGATCTCGGCTCGCTCGCCGACATCGCCGGAGCCAACAGCGTTGCGGCGATGGCCTTCGGCGACATCGCCGCGTCGAACGAGATTCTTGCCGCGCTATCACTCAAGCCCGGGCTGGTTGCGGCCGCGCTCTATGACAAGAACGGAGAGCTCTTTACTTCGTTTCGGCGCGATAAAGCCTCACGAGAGCCCATTCCCCGGCATGTGCCCACGGAGGTCCTCGCGCAGGATCGCACGGTGGTCGTGCGTCCGATCATGTTTGATCGCGAGCTCGCGGGATTCATCTACATCTCTTCCGACCACTCCGAGATCGCGCGCCGGCAGATCCAGAGCGCCGAGCTCCTGTTCGCCATAATGATGGGAACGATGTTCGTGCTCTATCTCCTGTCACTAACGATGGAGAAAATCATTTCGGCACCGATCCTGGCACTTGCAAACACCGCCCACCAGGTCGCCGAGACGAAGAACTACTCTCTTCGGGCGACGGATGCGGAACGCGGCGATGAGATAGGCGCGCTCGTCCACAATTTCAACGGCATGGTTGCGCAGATGCAGGACCATGAGAGCCGCCTGTTGGGGCACGGTGAGGAGCTCGAACGCCAGGTGGCTGCCCGTACATCGGAACTCGTCGGGGCAAAGCAGCGCGCGGAAGTCGCCAATAAGGCCAAGAGTGAATTCCTGGCGAACATGAGCCACGAGATTCGGACGCCGATGAACGGCGTCATCGGCATGACCGCGCTGGTTCTGCAGTCAGATCTCACCGCGGAGCAGCGGGGTTATCTCGAGATCGTCGGCAGCTCGGCGGACTCGCTGCTGGTCATCATCAACGACATTCTCGACTTCTCCAAAATGGAAGCGGGAAAACTTTCGCTCGATCCCATCGAGTTCGATCTGGCGGCTTCG
>DASWBC010000435.1:0-3425 GCA_036390815.1 Gemmatimonadaceae bacterium | reverse complement strand
CCATCAACGCGAGAGATGCGATGCCGGACGGGGGCGCTTTGACGTTCACGACCGAGAACAGCGTCGTATCGGCGGAGGTTCCCAGACTCGGCGCATACTCGATGAAACCCGGTGACTACGTTCTGCTCAGAGTTCGAGATACCGGCGTCGGCATGAACGAGGATACGCAGCGCAGAATCTTCGAGCCTTTCTTCACGACGAAGGAGGTCGGAAAAGGGACGGGCCTCGGCCTCGCGACTGCATACGGTATCGTGAAGCAGAGCGGCGGCTATATCAACGTGCGCACTGCCATCGGGGAAGGCGCGGAATTCCTGATATATCTCCCGCGCACGGAAGCCGCGCCCGACAAGATTGTACCTACCCAACCCCGGGACGATCGCCCTGTCAGTGGCACAGTTCTCGTCGTCGAGGACGAACCCGGCGTAAGGCAGGCGTTACAAAGAATTCTCGTTGCCGAGGGATACACAGTAGTTGCCGCGGTAAATGGGGCAGAGGCGCTGGAGCTGTTCGCCGCGCGCGGGGACGATTTCGATCTTCTCATTACCGATCTGGTCATGCCCGGCATGAATGGCCGCGAGCTGGCGCGGCAATGCTGCGTGGGGCGTGGCAAGCTCAAGGTGATTTATCTCTCTGGCTATACGCGCGATTCTTTGCTGAGCCAGCAGACGTTCGAAGAAGGAACGGAATTCATCGAGAAGCCGTTCACGCGCGACGCGATCCTGGAGCGAATAGCGCGGGTTCTTCGAGCTTAGCGAGTCCGCGCGACTCTGAGTTATGCCGCGGCAAAGTTCAGACGCCGCGTGCACGAGAGGGCGGCCGTATCAGACGGGCCGCCCTCTCATGCCGTTAGTGCGGCGTTAGCACCGAATTCCCCGACGCGTCCGCCGCGATCGCGAATGCGGCCACGCTGTGGCCGAGGAGTTGCCCGGCCTCGATGTCGAACCGGTAATGAATGCCGCCGTACATGCGCGACAGCCCCGCCTGTATGACCATCGCGTCCAGCTGCGCCTTCTTCTCAGGGAAAAACACCTCCAACGCTGACGCTGCGGAAGATGAGACACAGCTATGCCCTGATGGGTAGGATGGGTGGTTCGGTTTCCCGACGGCAGCGGTCGTCGTGATCGCGGGGTCCGCTTTCCAAGGCCGGATAAGCCAGTAAAAGAGCTTCGCGTCCCAGCACCCGATGGTCGCATCCATCATCGTGGCGCTCGTTAGCGCGTACATGTGCGTCGCCTCTCGCTCGGACATGTTATGCTGAGCGACCCAATCCGAATCAGTCGGCACGGCGAGCCAGAAGCCCGCCGCGGTGGGCGTGCCGGCATTCAGCGCCCAGAATGCGGCGATCTGGGTCTGCAGTGCCGTCCGAGTATCGGAGATCTGTCGGATCTCGGCGAGCCCGGTGTTGAAGGCCGGAGAGCCGAACGCAGGTGGGGGCGCGGAGCGGAACTGATGCCCGGATGTCAGGAACCACGGAGTGATTCCGGGAAATTGCCCACCAGCGACCGGCAAGCCAGGAGCATTGGTAGTCCAGAACCCGGGCCCAACCGGTGGCGGCGGGTCGATCGAGATGCTGAACCCATCGCCAATCGCGCGGGTGACGATCGCGGCGCCGACGGCGCGACCGATCGCTTCGGCCGCGACGAACGCGGGGTGCGGTTGACCGGGGCCAGCGTTGGATTGGGCCGTCACCATGTCCTCGAGCATCTGCACCTTGGTGGGGAACAGGTAGCTCAATACCACCGCTGATGCGCCTGCGACCGCACCACGATCTGTCTCGAGTTGCGCGCGCCCTCCGGCGCCAATGCCGTTGCCGGAGCTATTCGACGTTTGCCCGTCGGCACCGCTTGCCGCCTCGGCCTCCTGCACCGCCAGGTATTGAGCGACGCCGACTAGCGGATACGCGTGAGCGGCATTGATGGGGCTGTACGCCGCCTGCGACACGAGGTCACGGGCGGTCTGCTGCCAGGCCGGGCTCGCCAGGCCTTCAGTAAATGGAACCCCGCCGCGGGATGCATCGACGCGCGCGTTCAGCCCTGTCGGCTCGGTCTTGTCGGTCGCGCACGCGCTGAAGACCGCCACTGCGGTAAGGCCGGTTGCAAGCCGGGTGGCCGTGCGCAAAGCATTGGGTGGGAAGAGCGTGAAGCGGACCGGCATGCTGTCTCCTTGTGCGTGTATGCACTGCGTCTCGCGACTCAGAGTGGGTCGCAAGCAAAAACCGATGTAAGGGTTGTGCGAGGCACAATCCCACTCAGCCGGTTTCGCGATTGGCTCCGCCCAGGGTATTCGCGACCATTTGGAGACAGCTCGCCCTGGGTTTCTTAGCCGCCGAGAGGCTCCACTGTAGCGTCTAAGATTTTAGTGTCAAGAGCGGCGTTGACTCGATCACATACTACAACTCGCCGCGGTCACCTCGGCCTCCTAAGAAAGATCGAGGAATCCAGCCAGATCTCAGCCCCAATTGACTAGCGCTAGAAAGCAAATGGCGCGCACTATCTCGTGCTTCAACAGCTGGCCGCAAGACCGTGTCGAAGAGCCAAGCCAGGACACGATCCTGCTAACGGCCTGTGCGTCGTCCAGCGAATGACGAACCTTCGATGGACATTCCCCGAGAACACATTCGATATGGTGCGCGAAAATACGCGGGTGGGTGTATCCCAGCTTTATCGCTACATCCCCAATGGAAAACCCGGAGTCCCTCAAATAAACGCACCCTCGGAAGACACGAGCGCCTACCACGAAACTCTTCGGCGAATTCAACTGTGCGTTTCTGAAACTGCGATAGAGGGCGCTAAGAGTCATGTTTGCGGCTACGGCAACATCCTCGGCGCTCGCGTATTCGTGTGGCTGGCGCAGAGTATCCGTTAGCACATCTACGAGCGACATCGGCAGGCGTTGGAACCAGGGCTCCAGCATTCCGATCAGGGTGCTGACTTGCGGGACTGAGCTCACGCGCTCGAGAGTCTTTCGGAAGCGTGAGGGAGAATCGTCGGAATGGTAGACGACGACGTCTTGTAATCCGTCGTTCGACATGTGCGCGATTCCACGCACGAATGCGGCGTCGACAGGCACATAGGCGATGAAGGGAATCGAGGCATACTTGCAAATGAGTCTGCAAGCTCTCGTGTTGTCCATGGTTCCGTCGGCAGCGGGGTTGAACACGACGACACTCAGTGGCTCGAGCCTGACAATCGACTCGAGCCCGTCCCAGGAATCCGCGACGCAAACCTGATCGTGGGCATCCATCGCCGCCATGATCTGGTTGGCCTGCTGGGTGGGCAGGAAGATCGCTACTCTCACGCGTTGTCCGGATCGGCGAAACAAGCCCAGATCAGATCAGCTGACCGATTCGCATCCATAGACTCTCCGGCTTTACCCCTAAGCTGGACAGGTCTGGGAGGTGGTGCGATGCCTATTCCTTGTCAGCA
>DASWBC010000434.1:0-4283 GCA_036390815.1 Gemmatimonadaceae bacterium | reverse complement strand
TGCACACGACGGTATTCGGACCCGGACGCCAGCTGTTCGAGATCCAGATCAGAACGCGCCAGATGCACCGCACGGCGGAGTACGGAATCGCCGCCCACTGGCGCTTCAAGGAGGACTCGAGAAGCGCGGACGAGCTGGACCGCGCGCTCCAGTGGTTCAGACAGGTGCTGGAGCTGCAACTCGACGCCAAGACCCCCGACGAATTCCTCGAATTCCTCAAGCTCGATCTCTATCAGGACGAGATCTTCGTCTTCACACCGACCGGCGACGTGATCCAGCTGCCGAAAGGGGCTACGCCCATCGACTTTGCGTTTGCGGTGCATACAGAAGTCGGGCTGCATTGCCAGGGAGCGCGCATCAACGGCCGCATCGCGAGCCTGGCGCGTGAGCTCACGAATTCGGAGACCGTCGAGATCATCACGTCTCCATCGGCGAAGCCAAGCAGGGATTGGCTGGCTCACGTCAGAACCGGAAGAGCGCGCCACAAGATTCGCCAGCGCCTCCGCATCGAGGAGCACACGACCTCGATCAAGCTCGGCCGCGAGATACTCGATCGCGAGCTCAAGCGGCGGCGCATAACCAGGCCGGAAGATTCCGAGCTGCTGAAGGTCGCCAAGGTGCTTCACCTCACCGATCTGAACCACCTGATCGCGTCAATCGGCCAGGGTGACGTGAACGTCTCCCAGATTGTGAAGGAGCTGTACCCCGACGCCGAGACCTCGGCCGATGCGCCCAAGCCTGGCCCTCTCGACTGGCTGGTGGACCGGGTACGCGGCGAGCCGAAGGGCGTCCGCATTCAGGGTGTGGACGGGATGATGGTTCGCTACGCCCAGTGTTGCCAGCCTGTACCCGGAGACCCCGTTGTGGGGTATGTAACGAGGGGAAGGGGCGTAAGCATCCACCGCTCCGATTGTCCGAACCTGCTGATGCTCGTGCAGGAGCCGGAGCGCCGTCTCGAGATAGATTGGAAGGAGCTGGAGGGTGAGAAATTCATGGTGCGTCTGGCGCTCGAAGCGACCGACCGCCGGGGACTCTACGCCGACCTCGCCACCGCCGTCTCGGCGACGGGCACCGATATCCGAAGCTTCGAGCTGCACAGCTCCGATGGCCATGTGATCGGTGAGCTCGCCGTCGAAGTCGGCAACCTTGCACACCTTCAAAAAATTCTCAAGGCAGCCAGACGTGTGAAAGGCGTGACCGAGGTCGCGCGACGCGAGCGGCTGTCCAGTGACTTAAAGAATGGCCAAAGCGGTATTTGATCTTCAGGCGCCATTTTCGCCCGCCGGTGACCAACCGAGAGCGATTGCGGAGCTGACCAAAGGTCTCGAACGCGGTGACCGGTTCCAGACGCTGCTCGGCGTGACGGGATCCGGAAAGACGATGACAGTCGCGAACGTCATCAGGAATTTCGGGCGGCCGACGCTCGTCCTATCGCACAATAAAACGCTCGCCGCGCAGCTCTACGGCGAGATCAAGAGCTTCTTCCCGCACAACGCCGTCGAGTACTTCATCTCGTACTACGACTACTACCAGCCGGAAGCGTACGTCCCGACGACTGACACATACATCGAAAAGGATGCGTCGATCAACGAGGACATCGACCGCCTGCGCCTGCGCGCGACGTCGAGCCTGATGGAGCGCGACGACGTCATCATCGTCGCGACGGTGTCAGCGATTTACGGATTGGGCGATCCGCGCAGTTATCGCGAGCAGATGGTGACGCTCACGAAGGGGCAGAGGATTCCGCGCGACGACATTCTGAGATCGCTGGTGAAGATCCAGTACTCGCGCAACGACATGGGCCTCGAGCGCGGAACGTTTCGCGTGCGCGGCGACACCGTCGAGATTCTACCGGCCTACGAGGAGCAGGGCGTCCGCGTCGAGATGTGGGGCGATGAGATCGAGCGAATTAGCAAAATCAATCCTCTGACTGGGGATACCATCGCCAATCTCGAGAAGGCGGCGGTCTATCCCGCGAAGCATTTCGTGACATCGCGTCCGACGATCGAGCGTGCGGTCGGGCTCATTCGCGACGAGCTGGCGCAGCGTCTCAGTGAGCTGCGCTCATCCGGGAAACTGCTCGAGGCGCAGCGGCTCGAGTCGCGCACCAACTTCGACATCGAGATGATGCTCGAGATCGGCACCTGCGCCGGCATCGAGAACTACTCGCGGCACCTGTCGGGACGCGCCCAGGGCGAGCGGCCCGCGTGTCTCTTCGATTATTTCCCCGAGGATTTCCTCGTCGTCGTGGACGAGTCGCACGTCACCTTGCCGCAAATCGGGGGAATGTTCAACGGCGATCGGGCGCGCAAGCTCACTCTTGTCGACTACGGATTCCGCCTTCCGAGCGCGCTCGACAACCGTCCGCTGATGTTCGACGAGTTCCTTTCTTTGACGCCGCGCGCTCTCAACATCACGGCGACCCCGGGTGAGATCGAGCTGCGTCTCTCGGAAGGTGTGATCGTCGAGCAGATCATTCGTCCGACGGGTCTCGTCGATCCGGAAATCGAAGTCCGCTCGGTGCGCGGGCAGGTGGACGACCTGCTGAACGAGATCCGGCTTCGCGAGAGGAAGGGCGAGCGCGTTCTCGTCACTACTCTCACCAAGCGCATGGCGGAGGATCTCGCGGACTATCTCCAGCAGATGGGTGTGCGCGTGAGGTACATGCACGCGGACATTGACGCCATCGAGCGCATGGAGATCGTTCGAGGGTTGCGCCTCGGCGAGTTCGATGTGCTCATCGGCATCAACCTGTTGCGTGAAGGGCTCGACCTACCGGAGGTTTCCCTCGTCGCGATTCTCGACGCCGACCAGGAAGGATTTCTGCGCAGCGATCGCTCCCTCATTCAGACGGTCGGCCGGGCGGCGCGACATCTGAGCGGACGGGCGATCTTCTACGCGGACAAGATGACGGGCTCGATGCAGCGGTGCATCGACGAGACCAATCGTCGTCGGATCATCCAGACCGCGTATAATGTCGAGCACGGAATCACGCCGATCAGCGTGAAGAAGAGCGTAGATCAGGTGCGGTTCACCACGCGCGTGGCGGACTCGCGGACAGAACGGGACGAGCGTGAGAAGGAGAAGCTACGCCGAGTATCCGAGTCTGGCGCCCGCTACGGAGCCGAGAACCTGCCTGCCCTCATCGCCGAGCTCGAGGCGCAGATGCGGGAAGCGGCGACCAACCTCGACTTCGAGACCGCAGCCCGGCTTCGCGACGAGTTGTTCGAGGTCAAGGCCAAAGCCGGGCGTCAGGAAAGCAGCCGGGGATCGCTGGCGGGCCTTCACGGCCGCTAGAGATGCCAGCACACCGGCACGTCGTTCCTCCTCGCGCTGAAAGGGGCCGCCTCAAGCTCGGAGAGAGTGAGCTTCGCCATTGGGGGCACGAGCTAGGCCGCTCGGCCACGCCTCCCCTCATAGTTACGCTTACCGGCGAGCTCGGTGTGGGGAAAACCACGCTGGCGCAGGCGATCTGCATGGGCTACGGTGTCCGGGACGAGATCACGAGCCCGACCTACGCTCTGATCCACGAATACCGCGCCCCCAAATCCGCCGTGTTTCACATCGATTTGTATCGTCTCGACTCCCCGGACCAGCTTACGAACATCGGCTGGGACGAGATCGTGTCGTCGCGGTCGCTGATTCTGGTCGAGTGGCCCGAGCGCGCCGGCGGCCGGCTACCCGACGATCATCTGCCCATCGATCTCGACTACGTTCCTGACGACCCCACTCGTCGCATCCTCCTAGCCGGGTAGTGGGGTGGATTGTGGTGTCTCGGGACCGGGATGGGTGTGAGCGGTGAGCCGACAACATTCACGGATGGTGTGAGGTGCGAGGTTAGAAGCGTGTCTTCCGGACTTCCTTTCTACACGCTCGCGCTCGACGGAGCGACCTACGAGAGCAGTGTCGCGTTGATTCGCGATTCGGAAGTTGTGGCCGAGCGGACGCTGCGCGCCGAGCACGGCGGAAGCCTGCGGGCGGGCAGAGGGGAGCGACTGATGCCCGCTGTGGCCGAATGCCTCGGGGATGCGGGTGTGGGTCGGGATGAGATCGGGGGGATCGTGTGTGGAGCGGGGCCGGGGAGTTTTACGAGCCTGCGGGTGGCCGGATCGGTGGCGAAGGGGCTGGCGGTGGGATACGGTGTCGAGCTTTACGCGGTCTCGTCGCTCGTGCTCACCGCGTCGGGGGCGCAACCGTCTCTCCCCATCGGGGAATATCTCTCGGTTCTCGACGCGATGCGGGGCGAATTCTTTGCGGCCCGCATCGCTGTGCGGCAAGGCGGT
>DASWBC010000433.1:0-2868 GCA_036390815.1 Gemmatimonadaceae bacterium | reverse complement strand
ATTCCTGACGAACGCATCCATCGCGTCGTCGTCGATTTTGTCGGGCTGGAGCTGCTGATCGATCCACTTGTCGAGGCCGATCGTGCGAACCTTGAGGATGTCGCCGGGTTTCGAGCCGAAGGTGAGGCGATTCAATGCCTGGATTATCTGCTGGTCGGCGGGGAGCTCGCGTACATCGGAGCGCGCGATAACTGTTTTCGCCGGCGTCTTCGTACCGGTTTTCTGCGCAAATACGCCAACGGGTGCGATGCTCAGGAGCATCGCCGCGGCCGTTCCGGTCAGTTTTGTGATACGCATGTTTTCCCTCGCAGCGTGCTGTAGAGTAGACGCGCATCCCGCCTGCACGTTAAGCCCGTCTGTATGCGATTTAACTCGGGTGCCAACCTTCCGCCCCCTTCTGCTATCTAATAAGGCTGACAGGTTTGCACACCCTAACGTCCCCAATGTCCTCTATCTCCGATCGCCTGCTTTCCGCTCTTGGCGGATCTTACACCATTGAGCGTGAGCTCACTGGCGGCGGCATGGCTCACGTCTTCGTGGCCGAGGACCACGACCTTGGGCGCAAGGTTGTCATCAAGATTCTCCCGCCTGAGCTGGCGGCGAGCGTATCTGCCGAGCGCTTTCGTCGCGAGATATTGACGGTTGCGAGGCTGCAGCACCCGCACATCGTCCCGATACTGGAAGCGGGAGAATTGGACGGACTTCCGTATTTCGTGATGCCGTACGTTGATGGCGAGTCGATCGACATCAGGCTGCGTCGAGTTCGCACACTCAGTGTTCGCGAGACACTTGGCATTATGAAAGATGTGGCGCGCGCGCTGGCGTTCGCGCACGAGCACGGCGTCGTGCACCGCGACATCAAGCCCGGCAACGTTCTCCTCGCCGCAGGTTCCGCGACGGTCACGGACTTCGGCGTGGCGAAAGCCTTGTCGTCCGCTCGCAGGTCAGGCGAGAAGGGCGCCGGGCTCACGAACACGGGGATGTCGCTCGGCACCATTCTCTACATGGCGCCGGAGCAGGCGGCCGGTGATCCCGACATTGATGGGCGGGCGGATATCTATTCGCTCGGAATCACCGCGTACGAGATGCTCGCCGGCGCGGCTCCCTTCGCGAATCTCGGTCCGCGCGCGATGCTGACGGCGAGGCTGACTCTTCCGCCGCCGCCGCTCTCGACGATCCGAAAGGATGTGCCCGCGGGCCTGGAGCGACTGATCGCGCGTTGTCTGGCGATTGATCCCGCCGATCGTCCGCAGACCGCGACCGCGCTCGTCGAAGCGCTGGAGGATCCGGAGACATTCAGCGGATCGTTCGCGTCGTCGAGTCCGAGGATGGTGCGTCACGGAACGCGCGTGAAACGAGCCGTGATCGGCGCGCTGGCGCTGGTCGGAGCAATCGTCGTCAGCGCCGGGATCTATGAGAGGCTGCACGCCGGCAATTCATCGGTTCAGGCGGAGTCGACGACCGAGGCGCGCATGCCGGTCAATCTTGGCGTCATTGCCGTGCTGCCGTTCGTGAACCTGGGTGCGGATTCGACGAACTCTTATCTCGCGACGGGCCTGACGAATGCTGTCGCAGGCAAGTTGATGAAGACGCAGGGACTGCGCGTTCTCGCGCCTGGTCGCCCGCGCTCAGTGAAACGGCACAGTGACACCACCAGCACCGCCAACGTCTCGGCGCGTCTCGTGCTCGAGGGAACGGTCGAGCGAATTGGCGACAGACTGCGCGTGACCGCGCGTCTGAGCAGCACCGATGACGACGTGATGCAGTGGGCCGACGTGTTCGACCGGGATGTAAAAGACATCTTCTCCGTCGAGGATGAGATCGCGGAAGCAATCGTGGCGTCGGTCACTCCGATGGCGGGGCACAGGGCGACCAGCCCCGGATAAGAGCGTCAACCGGCTTCGCTGCGCGCCTTGAGCCCGTTCGCCTCAAACGCGAGATATCGCTCCGTGATGTCTTTGGTCATCCGCCCGAACATACCGCCGAAGATTCCATGAAAATCAAGGGATAACGTCGCTCGACTTCCGCCTGACCTCGCCTCGACCGAATGAATGCCAACCGCCCGAAATCCGGGACCGAAACTGGTCCAGGTGAAGCTCCTGCCCGGCTCGATCGCCGTGACCTTCCACAATGCCGGGGGGAGTTTTGGTTGACGCACCAGCGCCCAACTCCCGATGGCGAACGGACCGGCACCGAGTCGCCTGACGCTCGTGATCGACGCCGTCCATTCATGCCACCGCTCAACGTCGCTCATCACCTGCCATACCCGCTCCCTGGGCGCCGCTATGTCGATCGCGATACTAAAGTTTCTCATAGGATTGTAGTAGACGGATTTGCTACGATGTGAACCATGCCCTCAATTTATCTTGCCTAACGGACAGCGGCCTTTGTAAACGACAACCAGACGATCCATGACAAAATTTGCGAACATCCTAGAAACAGTCGGAAACACACCTGTCGTCAAAATCGGCAAGCTCGCCCCGCCGAACGTCAACCTTTACGTCAAGATCGAAGCGTTCAATCCGCTTGGCTCGGTGAAGGATCGTCTCGCCCTTGGCATCATCGAGGACGCGGAGCGCACGGGCAAGCTCAAGCCGGGACAAACCGTCGTCGAGGCGACGAGCGGCAACACGGGCATCGGACTCGCAATGGTGTGCGCGCAGAAGGGTTATCCGCTCGTGGTCACGATGGCGGAATCCTTCAGCATCGAGCGGCGCAAACTGATGCGCTTCCTCGGAGCGAAGGTCGTCCTGACGCCCGCGGCCGAGGGCGCGACGGGGATGGTCAAGAAGACGATCGCGCTCTCGAAGAAAAATGGATGGTTCTATACGCGACAATTCGAGAACGAAGCGAATGCCGATTATCACT
>DASWBC010000432.1:0-2928 GCA_036390815.1 Gemmatimonadaceae bacterium | reverse complement strand
CTGAGCAAGCAGGGGTGATAATTACCTTTCATGGAATCACCAGACCCGAGCTCGCGACAACCCTCGCAAGCTCGGGTTTTGTCATTCAGGGTATTACAAAACGCACCCCCCATCTGGTGTGGTTCAGCAACCAACTGATGACCACTGAAGAACTCCCAACTCAGCACTGTCCCCTCAAGACTTGGATCCCCCGTAATCGACCTCAAAGCTTTTCGCGATGAATTCGCACGCGCTGAACGTCATAGAATTTCCGCGCACTCTCGCCCTCATTTCCGAGAGAGCGACGTCTCCGCTCGGCGGCGAGCGGGTGAGAGAGCTGCGCCCGGCAACCGACCGGGACATCATCGAAAGAGAGCACGCGCGCGTGGCGGCCGTACGCTCGCTAGTAGCGGCCGAGGAGCCGTGGCATCTGCACGGCGTCCCCGACGCTCGATCGGCGCTACTGCGTCTCCGCGTCGAAGGCGCCTCGCTCGCCCCACAGGATCTACTTGTCCTCGGCGCGCTGCTTCGCAGCTCGCGCATCACGCGCGACTCCTTGCGCGGTGAACGGGCGTCGCCGATTGTCGCGGCCGTTCTCGCTCCGCAGATCGAACCCCTCGTGGCCAACAAGACCATCGAGGACACGATCGAGCGCACGATCGACGAGGACGGCCAGGTTCGCGATGACGCGTCTTCGGCGCTCAAGAAAATCAGGCGCGAGCTGAAGGGTTCCCAGGGCGAGCTGGTCAAGCTCCTCGAGCGCGCCATGGCCAAGCTCGAACCGCACCAGCGGGTCGCCGACATGTCCGTGACAGTGCGCAATGGCCGCTTCGTGATTCCGGTTCGCCGCGAAGCGCAGGGCGCGGTTGGCGGGATCGTGCACGACGCATCGGCGACGGGCGGAACGCTGTTCGTCGAACCGCCCGCGGCGGTCGAGGCAGGAAATCGCATTCGTGAGCTGCAGATCGAGGAGGTCGAGGAGATTGATCGCATTCTTTCTGAGCTGACGGAGAAGCTTCGCCCGCACCGCGAGGCGCTTGGAGCATCGCTCGAGGCGCTGATCACGCTCGATTCCCTCGTCGCGCGGGCCCGCTACGCGATCGAGTTCCGCTGCGCTCCGGCGGAGCTGTCCGATCCAACAGATGGCTTCGCCGTAGTCGAGGGCCGCCACCCGCTCCTTGTCGCGCAAGGAATCGACGTCGTTCCGTTCGATCTCGAGATGCTGCCCAACGAGCGGACGCTTCTCATCTCCGGCCCGAACACCGGTGGGAAAACGGTGCTGCTCAAGGCGCTCGGGCTCTTTTCCGCGCTGGTGCAATCCGGGATTCCGGCCCCGGTGAATGTGGGATCGCGCATCGCGATCTTCGACAACATCTACGCCGATGTCGGAGACGAGCAGTCCATCCTCGCCAGCCTCTCGACATTCAGCGCCCATCTCAAGAACCTCGCCGAGGTGCTGAGCTCGGCTACCGAGCACTCTCTCGTTCTCATCGACGAGCTCGGTTCCGGCACCGATCCAATCGAAGGCGCGGCGCTGGGCGGCGCGATTCTCGAAGCGCTTACGGCACGTCGCACGCTCTCGATCGCCACCACTCACCTCGGGGCGCTGAAGGAGCTGGCGACCGAAGTCGAGGGCGTCGTGAATGCGTCGCTCCAGTTCGATCCCGTCGCGCTTGCTCCAACGTATCGGCTCACCAAGGGCGTGCCCGGCCGCTCCTACGGAATCAGCATTGCCCGGCGGCTGAATCTCCCGAGTGAGATTCTGGCCAGGGCGGAGGAGCGGATTCCTGCCGACGAGAGGAAGGTCACGGCGCTCCTGGGGGAGCTCGAGGCGCGCGAGAAAACGCTGGCGCTGACCGAACGCGAAACGGGCGAGATCGCCGAGGACGCAAAGGAGCGCACGCGCAGGGTGGCGGAGCGCGAAAGAAATGTCCGGGAGCGGGAGCGTGAGGTCGAACGGGCGTCACGACGCGAGGCGAGACAGTATCTTCTCGAGGCGCGCGGTGAAGTCGAGCGCACAATTCGTGAGCTGAAGTCCGCGTCCGAGCTGGGCGAAGAAGCGGCACGCGAAGCGAGAAAGCGGGTCGAAACCCTCGCCAACGAGCAGGGTCGCGAGCTGGATCGTCTCGGTCGCGAAACCGAGACCGAGCCTGAGCGGCACGACCCCGCCGAGGTGAGCATCGGTGATTTCGTCGAGGTGGAGGCGCTTGGTGGTCGAATCGGACGAGTCGTGGAGATCCGCGACGATGATGCGGTCGTGGCAGTGGGCGTGATGAAGCTGGCTTTACCGCGAAGTTCGCTGCGCCCGGCCCAGCGCGAGACGGCGGCTCCGGAAGTCGCCGTTGCCGTTCGTGGAGATCTTCCGGAAGTCGATGCGGCGAGTGAGATCGATCTTCGCGGGCTGCGCGTCGGCGAGATCGAGGCCATCGTTATGCATGCCGTCGACGCAGCGATCCGCGCGGACCTCAAGACGATTCGCATCATTCACGGCAAGGGAACGGGCGCTCTTCGCGAGCGCGTGGCGGAGATGCTCCGCAAGGAATCCCGCGTTACGAACTTTCGCATCGGAGCCTGGAATGAAGGCGGGGCCGGCGTCACCGTGGTGGAGCTGAAGTGATTGCCGACGAGGTCGTCGCCACGTTGGTGGAGCCGAGTGATTCCGACGAGGTCGTCGCCCACGAGGCGGAGCCGAAATGATTCCCGACGAAGTCGTCGAGCAGGTGCGTGATTCGGCAGACATTGTGCAGATCGTCGGCGAATACGTGAACCTCAAGCGCCAGGGCGCCGACTTCCGCGGACCGTGCCCCTTCCATCAGGGAACGCACCGCAACTTCTCGGTCTCTCCGAAGAAGCGCATGTACTACTGCTTCGTCTGCCACGAGGGCGGAGATGTCTTCCACTTCCTCCAGAAGAGACTCGGCGTCGAGTGGCCGGCGGCGGTCAAGATGG
>DASWBC010000431.1:0-2484 GCA_036390815.1 Gemmatimonadaceae bacterium | reverse complement strand
AGGCCTTTTCCGTCCATGCTGCGCACCATCTGGGGCGACGACGCCCGCTACGTCGAGACCTACTTTTCGAAGTGGCCCGGGCGTCGGGATCTGTATTTCCCGGGCGACGGCGCGAAGCGCGACATCGATGGATATTACTGGATACTGGGCAGAGTGGACGACGTGCTGAACGTCGCGGGACATCGTATCGGCACAATGGAGGTGGAGTCCGCCCTCGTCGAGCACCCGGCGGTTGCGGAAGCAGCTGTTGTTGGCAAGTCGCACGAGCTCAAAGGCCAGGCGATCGCCGCGTTCGTCACTCTTCGGGACAAGAGCAAACAGAGTCCGGCGCTGCGCGACGAGCTGAAGGAATTTGTCGCGAAAAAGATCGGAGCCTTGGCGCGCCCGGATGACATTTTGTTCTCTGCCGATCTCCCAAAAACACGTTCGGGAAAAATCATGCGACGGCTGTTGCGCGACATCGCCGAAGGACGAGCGCTTGGTGACGTGACGACGCTCGCAGATCCGAATGTCGTCGCCAGCCTGAAGGATCAATACGAAGACAAGGAGGGGTGATTCCTTATCAGCTAATGGGGACGCGCGCCTTCCACTCAATCGCAATGGACCACAATGGTTTAGCCGCTACACCCGAACAAACCCCGACGCACTTTCTGCATGGCCAGGATGTAGGAATCATTTCACTTGATTAGTTAAGCAACGGCCGTACATTGAGGGCTTGCAGACGGCCTCAAAGTCGTTCTGCAGAACACAAAGGATCGCGCAAATTGCGCGAAAAAAAAGAACGGATTTGCCTCTGAAATAAGGGTGAAAACCCGGTTACAGAGGCGGTCCGTTTTCGTCTTATAGGTACAGCAATCAACTGCTAATTGCGTCACTCAGCAGCCTTGAAGGGACCGGTTTCAGCCCTCCGGCTGGGTCACCGGCACCATCAAATCTTCTTGGAGATATCGAACATGAGAGCGACCCGTACCCTGTTGGCCGCGATGGTGCTCGGAACCGCCATCGGTGCAAGCCAGGCCAATGCACAGTGCAGCGGCAACGCTGGCTCGTGCAACACCACGAATACCGCATCAGTCACCGTTGGCGCGCTGGTCAAGCTCGGAATGACCACTTCCGCGACGGCCCTGACCAATCCTACCGCTGACGATGTCGCTGCAGGCAACGTCCTCGCGGATGCAGGCCCGAGTTTCACGATCAAGGCGAACAGAAGCTGGACGCTGAAGATCAAGTCACAGAACGCAGCGAGCTGGACCTACGTCGGCAGCGATGCCGGTGTGAAGCCGATCAGCGACCTTGCATGGTCGACCGCGGTCGGTGGAACCTTCGCAGCGATTACGGCAGCCGACGCGACGTTCCTTTCGGGCGCGAGCTCGACGAACGGTACGGTGGCGCAGGCCTTCTTCAGAACGAGCTGGACGTCTGACTTCACGAGCGCAAGCAATGCTCCAGGTACCTACAGCTTGCCGATCGTTTTCACCCTGTCGGCTCCGTAACTGATGCTTAATTCTCGCTCGCGCTCGCCCGAAAGGGCGGGCGTTGAGCGCAGAGGGCGAGTACGGAGATCCGTACTCGCCCTTTGCGCTGTAATAGGGGTGGTGGTCTCGCAGCCCGCGTCCGCGCAGCTGCTGGTAGATCCGCTCGAAGTGACGATAGTCGCCACCGGAACGAACCGCGTACCAGCCAGCTTCTCGGTGTCCAACACGTCCAACGAGGTCGTGCAGGCGACGATCACGCGCTCGGACTGGGATCGGGCCGAGAACGGTGACAACCGCTTTCTTGCGGCTGGCTCGACCGGTACGTCCTGCGGCGCCAACCTCAGCGTCTCGCCACTCTCGATTCGCGTCGAGCCCCACACTTCGCGCGTCATCCGCCTCGGGATTCAGTCCGGAGCCGCGGTGACGAAGGAATGCTGGGATATCTTCTTCGTCGAGGAAGTTCCAAGGCGCGCATCCGCAAAGGGCAACTCGCTGCAATACATCTTCCGGACAGGCGTGAAAGTCTACGTCGCGCCTCCTGGTCTCTCGCGCGATGGTGCGGTCGAGAACATGGCCGTCGAAGATGTGCCAGTTCCGCGTACCACGGCGTCGACCACTCCAGCGACGACGGTTGGGAACGTTCCGGCGGCAGCGAAGCGCCAGATCTCAGTTGTGTTCCACAACACCGGCGGAACGCACCTGCTCGCAAAGGGGCGCCTGGAGTTTCGCCGTATCGACAACTCGCTGGCGGCCCAGGTCACCATCCCGGAATTCCCCACGCTTCCGGGCGCCACGCGTAAAGTCATGCTCGACGTTCCCGCCGGCCTCACGCCCGGCGATTACGTCGTGCTCGCATTGATCGACTTCGGCGGAGCCGAGCTCGTTGCTGGTCAGATCGACTACCAGGCGAAGTAGAAGCCAATGTCAACCCTCGGGCGGAAGCTCCATTGTGGCATCACCGGCGCGGCGGTCTCGCTCGCGTTGGTGCTGTTCGCGTTCCCGCTCGCGG
>DASWBC010000430.1:0-3122 GCA_036390815.1 Gemmatimonadaceae bacterium | reverse complement strand
TCGCGGGTCTCCTCCTCGCGCTCGCTTTGCAAAGCGCCTGCGAGGACGCCCTCGCCCTCCTTCCCTCGATTTTCTTGCTGTCTCTGACAAGCTGAGGATCAATGCGCTACGTGATGCGGCAGAAGCTGTTGTCGCTGGCAGACAACTTCACGATCAAGGATGAGAACGAACGCGACGCTTTCCTTGTGAAAGGGAAGTTGTTCAGCTTCGGCGACAAGCTCTCCTTCCAGGATACCGCTGGGAACGAACTGGTTTACATCGATCAGCGGCTTCTCAACTGGAGCCCGACCTATGAGCTCTGGCGGGGCGCCGACTTACTTGCGGTCGTGAAGCGCGAGCTGTTCTCGTTCATCCACCATCGCTTCACCGTCGATGTCCCCGGTCCCGACGATCTCGAGTCCGAGGGCGACTTCCTGGATCACGAATACACGTTCACGCGGGGTGGTCGCGTCGTGGCCACGGTGTCCAAGCGCTGGTTCAGCTTTGCCGACACCTACGGAATCGAGATCGAGGATGGTGAGGATCCGGTGCTGATTCTGGCGAGCGCGGTCGTTGTCGACATGGTCTGCCACAGCGACAACAAGAGGCGGTAGCAAACCAAACCTCCGCGAAGTGACTGGACTTCGCGGAGGCGGCACACAGGAAAGCAACGGGGATTGCTCGTTGCTGGGTACGGATTGAGCCAGTACGACGCTGCCCTGCAGGTTGATTGAGTTTCCGTTCTGGGCGTCCAATCGCCAAATTCTTGTACCATGACGCAGAATTTCCCGTACGCCACCCACCTCGATATCCGCTACCCGGCGCTCGAGGTCGTCGACGTTCCGGCATTGGTCGCTGCCGTGAAAGATCAGTGGTACAACCAAACGCTGTGCAAGGTCAACGATTCGGTCGTGCGGCTCGGCGTGATGCAGGGAGAGTATCACTGGCACAAGCACGACGATCTCGACGAGTTCTTCTACGTCGTCGAGGGAAAGTTTCTGATCGATCTCGAGGACCGCACCGTGGAGCTCGGCGAGCGCCAGGGATTCGTGGTGCCGAAGGGGATCGTCCATCGCACCCGCGCGCCGAAGCGCGCGATCATTCTGATGGTCGAAGGCGCGGGGATCGTGCCGACGGGAGACTAGGGATCGTATCAACTGCAACTTGCCATCACGCCACTGAGTGGCGTCCCGAAGTTTGCAGCTCGAGGCAGGTAGCTTTGGTCAGCTAACAGCTCCCCTCTCGTTCAGTTGCAGCTATTCCCTACCGCGCACCGAGCTGGAAGTCGTGCTCCAAGACCATGTTCGTGGGAAATGCCAGCTTCTCCTGCACAGTGTTCTTGCCGGCCATCCCGACCTTCGCCGTGATCTGCGCGTTGCGCGTGAATCCGCACATCATGTAGGATCCGTCGCTGTTGGAGTCGGTCTCGACGGTCCGCTGCTGATTGGTGGAAACCAGACGGCCGTTCTGCTCCACCCAAAGGATCTGCCAGGTTGCCCAGACGTGAGCCCGCGGCACGGGCCTGCCCGCGGCATCTCTCACGTAGCCGGCCATGAAACCCTGCGCCTCGGTGCCGGTTTCGTTCCGGCCGCAGAGGCGTTTGCGCAGCGATTCGTACGATGGAATGACCACCGACGCTCGACCGCGCCCGCCGGCCGGCATCGAGAAGGGCTGCACCCGGTCCGCGATGTGGAAGAGTCGAAGCCGCGGATGCTCGAACACAAGGGTGTCGTCGAGCGCTCCGTCGATTGAGAGCTCGTACCCTCCGCCCGACCTCGTTTGCGTCTTGAAGCGGCCGCCACCGGTAGAGACCTGGACGCCGCTCAACGCCCTGCCTGTCGTGCTGTCGTAGACGATGCCAGTGAACATCGACTGACTCGCGGCAGGCGGCGAATCGACCGCCGGTGCGTTCGTGGGCGTGGGCGGTGCCGAAGCGCTGGGCGACGGCGCTGCGGCAGCCCCGCTAGAAACGGGCGCCGTCCCGGCCGGGCGCGCGGCCCCTCCGACTTCCTGATACCCCACGAGACTGTCGCGCGAGACGGTCGGAGAGCCGACGTCGGTCGAATTGACGCGCGCGACGCGCGGCATTCTGATGTACCAGCGGGGAACGATCCACTGACCGCCCGCGAGCTGCTGGAACTCAACGCGACCTGTAGTTCTCGCGATGCGCAAAGGAATCGGCAGGTTCACGTAATCGAAGCTGAGTGAGCGTAGCGCGTTGGCCTTCGGATCGAGCCAGAGAACTCCGGTGAGCTCCGGTTGCGCCGCCACCCTTGCGGGCTTGAACTCGAGCCCTGTCAGTCCGGTCTCAGGACCGTAGCCGCGAATCGCGGCATAGCAATGCGACCTCACGAACTGATCCGACAGGATCGTCGCGGCATCGGGTGCGCGATAGACGTCGCTGTTGGAGGCCACGCCGCGCTTGGAAGAATCGACCTGATCCCACGAGATGCCCGTCGCCGGACGGCGCGAGATCCGGTTGCGCTGCTCAGAGCGCTCGGAAACGACGGCGAGATTTCGATCGAGCACGCGCTCGTACAGGTCGACGTCGATCGGCACCAGGCCTTGTGCTTCGGTCATCGCGTTGGCTGTCAGCGCCTTCTTCAACTCGATCCACAGATCGCCCGCCGGGGTTCCCGGACCGGTCAGCTGCTGGCACGCCGTCTCGCTTCGCGGCATTATCGGCGCCGGAATTCTCGTCGGCGCCATTCCCACGCGTACCAGGACCGGGCGATCGCCCAGATGGAGCTCGACAGAGGTCCACGTATCGTATCCAACCTTGTCGGCGCGAATGCGATAGGCGCCGTTTGCGGGAGCACGAAGGTCGGTACGTCCGACCTGATTGCTGAAGCCGCCGCCAAGTGAGGTGACCGCCGCCGAATCGAGAAGGGAAACGTTGGCGCCTACAATGGGCTTGCCCGTGGATGCTTCGACGACTTCGACGCGCACGTCCTGCGCGCCGCCGCGAGCGCCGGCCGCCAGAATTGCTGCAAATAGAGCGATTGATCGCAGTTGCATTGAATCCAGCGATTAGTGGTGCGCGATAAGACGACAGGCCCGAGCGAGGCTCGGCCTACTCTAATGACGCTTCACTTGGCGGGGGGTTTTGCTTTGCTCCGGGCACCCCGGGTAAGGCAACTGCA
>DASWBC010000429.1:0-4723 GCA_036390815.1 Gemmatimonadaceae bacterium | reverse complement strand
TGGCAAAGAATCTCTCAAATGAATGTGGCTGATGCCGTCGTCGTGGCCACGGACGACGAATTGGTTGCGTCCGCTGTTCGTCAGGCCGGCGCTGAATGCGCGATGACCAGCGATAAACACACGTCTGGAACAGAGCGCGTCGCGGAAGTTGCAGCTCTGCCGCGATTCCAGGGATACACGACGATCGTGAACGTTCAGGGGGACGAGCCGTTCATCGGGGCCGGAGCGGTGCGCGGCGCGGCAGAGCTCGTCTCTTCCGGGACTTTCCCGCTGGGCACCGCGGCTTCCAGGGCCAGGAAGGAGATACTCGATACACCCAGTCTTGTTAAGGTTGTGGTGGCTGACGATGGACGGGCGATGTACTTCTCGCGAGCGCCCATCCCCTTTCTCCGGGATCAAGCGGACAGGGCGAAGTTGGCCGAGCGGACGTTGCAGCACATCGGTGTGTACGCGTATTCGCGGGAGGCTCTTCGAGAATGGGTCTCGTTGCCTCCCCATCCGCTGGAAGAGATCGAGCGACTCGAGCAGCTACGGCCGCTGGCCGCGGGCTTGCCCATTGGGGTGGCAGTCACCAATGAAGCGCCGGCGAGCGGGATCGACACTGAAGAAGACCTTGCGCACGCCAATGAGCGCTGGGATGCCTTTATGACGGGAGCAGCAACCAATGCAGGGTAATTCCAGCCAACAGACGCGTTACATCTTCATTACCGGCGGGGTCGTCTCTTCGCTCGGAAAGGGGATCGCGGCGGCTTCCCTCGGACGGCTTCTCGTCGAGCGGGGAATGCGTGTGACGATCATGAAATTCGACCCCTATCTGAACGTGGATCCGGGCACCATGTCGCCGTTCCAGCACGGGGAGGTGTTCGTCACGGACGACGGCGCCGAAACGGATCTCGATCTCGGTCACTACGAGAGGTTCATCGACCGGTCGCTCGCGCAGGCGAACAACATCACGACTGGCCGCATCTACCTCAACGTGATCACGAAGGAGCGGCGCGGCGAATACCTCGGCTCGACGGTGCAGGTGATTCCGCACGTTACCGACGAGATCAAGGGTGCGATGAAGCGTCTCGCCCCGGAGAGCGACGTGGTCATCGTCGAGATCGGCGGCACGGTCGGAGACATCGAATCGCTGCCGTTCCTCGAGGCGATTCGTCAGTACCGCCACGAGATCGGACGGGAAAACGCCATCTTCATTCATCTCACCCTCGTGCCCTACATCGCCGCCGCCGGCGAAGTTAAGACCAAGCCCACGCAACACTCGGTGAGAGAGCTGATGGAGATCGGAATTCAGCCCGATATCCTGATCTGCAGAACCGAGCGCGCCCTATCCGAGGAAGTGAAACGCAAGATCGCGCTCTTCTGCAACGTCGAGTTCGGGGCGGTAATCGAGAGTCGGGACGTGCCCACCATCTACCAGATACCGCTCCTGTTCCACGAGCAGGGGCTCGACGAGCGGGTGATGCACAAGCTGGGTCTGCTCGGCCGCCGCGCCGCGGATCTTTCGAAGTGGCGCGGCATGGTCGAGCGGGTACTTCATCCGCACGGCCGCGTGAAGATCGCGGTGATCGGGAAATACACGGGTCTCGTCGATAGCTACAAGAGCGTACAGGAAGCGCTCATTCACGGCGGAATTGCGAACGATGTCGGGGTGGATATTTCATGGCTTGCCAGCGACCTCTTCACCAGCAGGGAAAAGACGCGCGAGCTTCTGGCTGATTTCCATGGTGTGCTCGTCCCCGGCGGGTTCGGAGTGCGTGGCGTCGAGGGCATGCTCGAAGCGATTCGCTATGCTCGCGAGTCGGGCTTGCCGTTCTTTGGAATCTGTCTGGGAATGCAGACGGCGATCATCGAGTTCGCACGCAGCGTGATCGGCTTGTCCGACAGCCACTCCAGCGAGTTTGCGCCCGAGTGCGACGATGCGGTCATCTCGTTGATGGAAGACCAGCAGCACGTCACCGACATGGGCGGCACGATGCGTCTCGGGGCGTATCCGTGCAGACTCGGAGTAGGAACGCAGGCCGCCGCGATCTACGGCGCTCCACAGGTCAGCGAGCGCCATCGGCATCGCTACGAGGTCAACAACAAGTACCGCGATCAGTTCATAGAGCACGGGCTCAACCTGAGCGGGCTTTCGCCCGATGGATCACTGGTCGAGATGGTGGAGCTGCAGACGCATCCGTGGTTCATCGGCTGCCAGTTCCATCCCGAGCTTCAATCACGCCCCACGCGCCCGCATCCACTCTTTGCGAGCTTCATCGGAGCGGCAGTCCTGGCGAAGTCGCCAACCAGAAGCACCCGGAAGCGCGCGCCCCTAGAAGCGGGCGAATAGCGTGGCGGAACTCTTTCCGGCAGACAAGCTTTTCCTGATCGCCGGTCCATGCGTGCTGGAGAGCGACGAGCTCAACCTGCGCGTGGGTGAGGCATTGGCGAAGCTCGCCGCCAAGATTCCTGGCGGCATCATCTACAAGGCGAGCTTCGACAAGGCGAACCGATCCAATCGCGGCGCGGCCCGCGGTCCCGGGATCGATGCGGGGCTCGAAGCACTCGACCGAGTGCGGAGAGCAACCGGTCTGCCGGTGCTTACGGACGTCCACACGCCGGAGCAGTGTGCTCCCGCCGCTAGCGTCGTGGATGTCCTGCAGATTCCGGCCTTTCTCTGCAGACAGACCGACCTGCTGGAGGCCGCCGGCGCGACGGGAAAGCCTGTCAACGTCAAGAAAGGGCAATGGCTTCAGCCGGAGGGTATGCGCGGCGCAGTGCAGAAAGTCCGTGGCGGCTCCAAATCGAACGGCCGCTCCCGGGACATCGCTGTTACAGAGCGCGGAACGTTCTTCGGATATGGCGACCTTGTCGTCGACATGCGTTCATTCACCCGACTTCGTGAGGCGTGCGACGCGCCAGTAATCTTCGACGCCACACACAGCGTTCAGAAGCCGGGGCAGGGACCCGAAGGCGCCAGCGGCGGAGCGCGGGAATTCGTTCCGATCCTTGCCCTCTCCGCCATCGCCGCCGGCGCTCAGGGACTTTTCCTCGAGACACATCCCGATCCTGATTGTGCTCCAAGCGATGGGCCCAATATGATGCCGCTGGCAGAGATGGCGTCCTTGCTGGAGCGCGCCGTCGACATCTGGGCCCGCATCCACCGATGACGCGTAGGGATATAGTCGGGATGGCATCACTTCTGGATCGCTCTGTTGCCATCCCGGCCGGCATGAGCCAATGACACGCAAGGACATCGTCGAGCGCGGACGACGAGTTCTCCGAATGGAGACTGAAGCGCTCGGCGAGGCGGAGCGCCGCATCGGAGACGATTTTGCGCGCGCCGTCGAGACCATCGCCCGTTCTAAGGGGCGGGTCATCGTGTCGGGCGTGGGCAAGTCGGGCCTCGTCGGCCGGAAGATCGCAGCGACGCTTACGTCTACCGGAACACCCGCGAGCTTCCTGCACCCGGCCGACAGTGTGCACGGCGATCTCGGGATCGTCGGTGGCAACGACGTCGCGATCCTCATCTCCAAGAGCGGCGAGTCTGACGAAGTACTCGGCCTCCTCGACCATTTGAAGCGCCTCGGTGTATGCACTATTGCGCTCACGAGCAACGTGAAATCGACACTCGCGAGGCACAGCGATGTGGCGCTCGACGGATGGGTGAAGGAAGAAGCTTGTCCACACGACCTCGCGCCGACGACGAGCACGACCGTGGCGCTCGCGCTGGGCGACGCCCTGGCGATCGCGCTGCTCGAGGAGAAGGGGTTCGACGCGGACGATTTTGCGCGGCTGCATCCGGGTGGCACGATTGGGAAGCGGCTTCTGACCAGAGTATCCGACGTGATGATAACCGACAAGCTTCCAACTCTTCCTGAGTCAGCCACGATGCGCGAGGCGGTCGTGCAGCTCGCCGAACGTCGCGGAATTGCGATCGTCACGGCCAGCAAGGGCGCGGTGGCGGGAGTAATCACCACTGGGGATCTCTCGCGGTTGATGGAGCACGAAGAGAACGTATTTCCGATTCCGGTTACGAAGGTCATGAACCGCAACCCGAGGGTGGCGCGCGCCGAAGAGCTCGGAAGTGCCGTCGTCTATCGCATGGAAACGTTCGGGATCGTTGCCATGCCAGTGCTCGATGCAGACGACCGCATCGTCGGCGTCATCCACCTTCACGATCTCATGCGCGCGGGTGTCGTCTAGTGCGCGTCGCTCTCGTGATTGGAGTTCTTGCGGTCGCTGGCGCCTGCAGCTCCAAGAAGGAGCCCCCCGTCGCCACCCATTCTCCCCTCGCCGATTCGGCGGACCAGGTGATGTTTGGCGCGCGGTTCAAGCTCACGGATCAGGGGTTACAGCGGGCACAGCTCGAGGCCGATACCGCGTATTTCTTCGACGACAACACGCGCATCGAGCTCGAGAATGTCCACACGACATTTTTCACGGTCACCGGCGCCAAGGACGCGGTGCTCACGTCACGGTACGGGACCACAAACACCCGCACGAATAATATGGTCGCGCGCAAAAACGTTGTCGTTGTTTCTGAAGATGGCCGGCGCCTCACGACTCAGGAGCTGATTTACAATCAGGGGAAGAACGAGATCTCCAGCGACAGCGCGTTCCTGATGACCGAGCCGAATCGCCGCCTCGAGGGAGTCGGGTTCCGGTCTGACCCCGACATGAAGAACATCCAGATTTTGAGCAGCGCGAAGGGAGTTGCGAAGGGTATATCGACGGCGCC
>DASWBC010000428.1:0-2799 GCA_036390815.1 Gemmatimonadaceae bacterium | reverse complement strand
AAGGCAGAGCAGCTGCCCTCGTTCTTATGGGGGGCATCGTGCTCGGCGCCTGGGCCAGCCAAGCGTCCCGATCTTGGTCTCGCGTAGGTTACGTGTGGCGGTTCAGTGTCGTGTGGGCGGCCGTGGTCGCGCTCGGCTTTGTCTGCAATGTATTCGGCCTCACGCCGGGAATGCGAAGCTAGAACCCCGATTTGTGAGTAGGTTCTGTCAATCCGCCCACGTGCCGTTCGATCGGCGTACACGGAGATTCCGCCATGTCACTCGGGCACTACGAGGTGCGTGAAACAATCGTCGCCGCACGACTGGTAGCCGGAGTGCGAGCGCAGGTGCCACGTGGTCGTGTCGCACAGGAATTTGGGCGGCACCTGGATCAGGTGTATGCGGCAGCGCGCGCGGGGGCGATGGTCCTCGACGGACAGAATATCTTCATCTATCGCGATGCGACCGACGAGCAGCTCACGGTCGATTTCTGTGTGGGCGTGACGGGACGGTTCGCGGCGGTGGGTGCGGTCCTTCCGTTGGAGACACCGCGCGGCGTCGCGGCGATGACAACGCATCACGGCGACTACGGGGGGCTGGGTCGGGCGAATGCCGCAATCCTTGCGTGGTGCCGCGCACACGATCGCGCGCTCGCGGGGCCATCATGGGAAGTGTACGGCCATTGGGACGCCAATCCGGCGCAGCTCCGCACGGATGTGTACTACCTGTTGCAGGCACCCGATGCGGGCTCTACGCCGCCGCTATGACTGGCTGAACGATGACTAGCGGACCCGTCCTCCTCAAAACATTCCTTCTGGCGCTGGCTTCACATGGCCTCGCCGCCGAGACTGTAACGCCTTGGCGAGGATGGGTTGTATTCAAGGATTATGTTCGAAGCGTAGCCGAAGCTCCCGATCCGGGAGTAAGCGTTCAGATCGCTCGAGACGACGTCGACGGAACGGTCTCACTCATCTTCGTGAGACAGGTTGTCGAGCCAATCGACGACTGGTTGGAGCCGATCGGTGGTGTCGTCTGCGAGACAACTTTCCCGCAAGGCGACAGGCGGCTCCCCGAATTCGACGTATGGAGTTTTGACGCTCCGAGTTTTGATCGATTTGTAGACATAGTGGAGAGCAGCGCGGACTTTCAGGAGCTTGCGCTGAATAAACCTCTCAAGAGCTCCGTTTACTGGCTCGAAACGTAGGCCGCGGCCTAACGACAGTTGCAGCGCTGTATTGGTCGTTGGGTTGTGTGCATTCTATGGAAGAATCGCTCGCAGCCGAACTTGGGGTTAGACATCACGCGAACATCCCGCTCGACGGGGATTCGCTACGCCGCAGTAGGCGATCCGAACCAGGTGGTGAGCGCGTCGACGAGCCCCAGCTGGCTTGAGTCTCCCACCCAAGCCACATATCCGTCGGGCCGAATCAATACGGCGATGGGAGCAGTGACCGCGCCGATCGCCGGAAGCTCCCACGTACCTTCGTACCTGGCATCGATCGACTGGACCCGATCGACCCATCGAGTGATGTCGAACCCTCCGGGCTCACCGAAGTTGAGCAGCACCGGCCGGGCATCGTGCAGCAAGGTGAAGACCCGCAGCGAGCCGTTGGCGGTAACCAGGTCGAGATCGGGCATGCGCCGGCCGAGCAGCGGGTGTCCCTCGCCCAGATCGTAATGAATGCCCAGACCGGACATCATCGCGGCGAATCGTTTGCGCGGCTCGTCCATGCTCAGCAGCTCGGACACGGTGTCGCGCAACGCATCGGTACGCTCATCCATGCGGTGCGTGAGCGCGACCTGCGCCATCGTGTTCTTCAGAACGCGGGCTCCGATCGGGTGGCGCTCGGCATGGTAGGTATCCAGGAGGGTTTCCGGTGATGTCCGCTTGACCACCTGCGCCAGCTTCCATCCCAGATTAACCGCATCCTGCACACCGGTGTTGAGTCCCTGTCCACCGACCGGGGAATGCACGTGCGCCGCGTCCCCGGCCAGAAGGACCCGCCCCTTGCGATAGGTCGCGGCCTGCCGGGTCATGTCGGTGAATCTGGAGATGAAGGTGGGACTGTGAATCCCGTAGTCGGTCCCGTACACGGCGATGAGGCCTTCGCTGAGATCGCGCAGGGTGGGCTCGTCCGTGTTTCCAACGTGCGCTTCGGTCAGCATGACCCCTACCGCCCCCCCTTTCTTGTAGACCACCGCGCCGTTCACGATCTCGTACGCCACCTTGCCGATGGCATGCATGCCGGAGGGAGTGCGGCGGATGCCCGTTTCCGGCTCCTCGGTCATCTCGACCTCGGCGCGCAGCGCACTCATCGACGGATCCCAGCCGGGAAACTCGATGCCAGCCGTTTTGCGGACCAGACTGCGTCCACCATCGCAGCCGACGAGATACTGCGCTCTCAGGCGCCGGCCGTCGGACACCTCGACCTCGACGCCGGTGTCATCCTGAGTGAAGCCGGTCACATCACGTCCACGATAGAACGTCACGGGCAGCTCGCCGACCCAGCCGGCGAGGATGCGCTCGATGTGGTTCTGCCAGAGGGCGAGCCCATAGGGATGCCGGGTGGGAAAATCGCTGATGTCCAAATGCACCGGGGCGAAGGACGTGACCTGAGCCTTTTGTCCCTCCGCAAGGAACCGATCGGCGATTCCGCGCTGATCGAGAACCTCGATGGTGCGTGAGCTGAGACCGCCTGCGCGCGAGCTGGGGAGATCCTGGCTGGCGCGCCGCTCGACAATCGCGACGTCGACCTTCGCCAACGCCAGCTCGGCCGCCAACATCAGCCCCGTCGGACCACCTCCGGCGATCACCACCTC
>DASWBC010000427.1:0-3612 GCA_036390815.1 Gemmatimonadaceae bacterium | reverse complement strand
GCCGGCATTTATGGTGTGGAGCGTCCTCGGCGCCACCAGCGGAATTCGTCGAAATACGCGCGAGGTGAAGGTCTCCTCCGCGTCGTTGGGATTCGCGGCAGCGGCGCTGCTCCTGTTGTCTTTGCTTTCGACCGCCCGAAGCGTGACGCAGACCATGGCAATGACTGCGGTTGGTCGCGGGGCATACACCGCCGGCTGGGTAACGGGCGCGCTATGGGATCCCGGGAGCTACCGCATCAATCTTCGCGTGGCGGAGCTTTATTCACGGCGTGGACACTGCCAGGTCGCACGGGGTTACGCGCAGCAGGCATTGTCGCTCTTCCCCCACTCACCGGCGGCGAGGCGTATCGCGCGGGCCTGCGGATAGGGCACTGTGAGGACAATCACTCAAAGTCGGGCCGGCCCGATATCAACCGCGCCGGAACAGCGAGCCCAGCACACCTCCCGATACGCCGCGCGAACGGTTGACGCGCCGAAGCTGATCGAGCTCACCCTTGTCGAGCCAGATTCCGCCGCACTCGGGGCACTCGTCGATCCTCACGTGCTCAGCGTGCTGCTCCTTTAAGTCGGCGCCACAGCGGGGGCATTTGTTGTGGTGCGCTTTGCGCTCTGCCTTCCTGCGCTCGGCGTCCAGCTTCACGCGCATCTCGTGGATGATCTCGAGGTTTTTCTTGCCGAAATACTCGTCTTCGTTCTTGCTCGGTTTTTCATTCATCGGCATGGACGCTCCGGTTCGCTAATCACAAATATATGGGACGATTCAATGAGCGGCCGTGTAGATCTCATTAAGAAAAATCCCGGCGCCGCTCGGGACGCCGGGATTCCTCACCTTTCGTTCGGGAATCACCCGACGAGCTCACCGTATCAGGATCACCGGGCGAACCAGTACGTCGCCTTCACGAGGAAGACGTTGCTCGGACGTCCGAAGATCCCTTTCGCCTCCCGACCGGTCTGGAAGTCACCTTCGAACGGGAGGAAGTCCTCGCGCTGCTGTTGCCACACGAAGAAGAGAGCCGAGCCGGGACGATACTCCCAGCGCACGACTGCGTTGCCCCGCAGCGAGTGGGTGCGGAAATCGGGATTGCCGATCGAAAATGCGGGCGCGATGCCGGGCCCGTCCGGATCAGCCGTATAGGAAACAATCTTTCCCGTCGCTGGATCGCGAACCGGCGTGATGGTGCTGCCGTTGTCCCGACCGTATACGGCGTACTCTCGCGTTCCCGGCGTCGCCAGCTCCTTGAATCCCTTGTAGCGACCGGCAGACGCAAATGGTTGTGCGTAGAGCTGGAACGAGAGGAGGGGCGACAAAGTCCACTCGACGCGAGTCGTCGCCGACAACGTCGTCTGGAAGATGTCGCTGAAGATGTAGCGCCGTCCGTAGGTGCTGGTCGCCAGCGCGTCGCCTGTCCCCTGCACGAACTGGATGGTGTTGTGATAGAGGGAAAGGGAAGGCGTCACGATCACGTGAACTGAGGAGCTGGGCCGGATGTCGACGCCGAAGTTCACATCCTTGGAATAGCCTTTGTCTTCGTCACCGTAGTAATCTGCGTAGACATCGTACGACACGAACTTCCGCTTGTCGGTGATGATCTCCGTCCAGGCACCCCACTGCGTCGGCTGACGGCCGCGCGGCCCTCCTCGCGTGAGGCGATCGTCGATCGCGCTCGGATCGTATTCGGCGCCGCTGTAAATGGACCAGAGATTCGTCAGGTTGAGGGTCATCTGGTTGAAGATGCTAGTCCAGATTTTGTCGCCCCCGTGATTCCAGGCGTGATTCGTCCCCAGATACAAGTTGTAGCCTCTGAGCAGCTTTCCTGGTTCGACGTTATTGTACGATCCACTCGCGCCGAGGTTGCGGTAGTCGACGCGCCCCATGAATCCAAGATCGTTCACCTCGAATCCCGGGCTGATGTCCTTCGCCGTCGCGGCGAACGACCAGGTTCCCGATTTATTGAGGCCCAGCTTGGTCGAGTAGCCGGAAAGTGAGTTCGCGGCGGGGTCGACACTGAGGTAGTCTGCATCGGGACGCTGGTAATACCGGGCGCTCGACTGCTGTGCGCTCTGGATCACGGCGGTCGAGCCCTCGATGAGCGATCTGGACAGTGCGCCAGTCAGCGCCCACTCCCGGTTGGCCCAGCGATGCGTGAAATCCAGGCTGCCGACATCCGCGTTCGCGCGCAGCAGATTCTTGAATACTGTGTCGCTGAGATCGCGATTCACCCCGGTGCCGCCGAGCCCGATGATGGTGTTTCCCCCGCGGAAGTCGCGGCTGACTCTGCCGACGAAATAGTTGGTCAGTGGCTCGACGGCCGTAGTCGATTCGATGTTCGACGCGTCGATCACTCGGGCTCTCTCCTCGCCGGTAAGCGCGTTGAGCAGGCCGATTGTCCACGGGCCGACTTTACCGGTCACTTTGCCCGCGCCCAGAATGGTCGTTGCGTCGGGCGCGTCGACGAACACCCCATCGGCGAACCGCTGCGGAGATCGTCCGATTCGCCGAGAATAGAAGATCTGCTGATTCCCGTAACCCGGACCACCGTTGATCGTACCGATGCTGAAAATGTTCGCTCCCTCGACGAAGAAGGGGCGCTTCTCGGGGAAAAATGTTTCATAGGCCGAGAGGTTCACGACCGCGGGATCGACTTCCACCTGGCCAAAGTCCGGATTGACGGTGGCGGTGAGAGTGAGGCTGCTTGGAAGTCCGTACTTGAAATCCGCTCCAACGGAGGGTTTGGTGTCGTTCGCTCGATAGAATGGATTTGCGGGATCGCCGGGCGCACGCGTGAGCTTGGCGCTCACGTACGGCATCAGTTCGAGACGGCGGGGAGTTGGAATGTCCACGATTCCGACGAGGTCGCCCTCGAACGAAACGAAACCGGGATCGGTCTGCTTCCACGGAGACCAGCTGTCGCGCTCATTCCGCCGCGCGATGTCGCGCATGACCTGAAAGCCCCAGACGTGCTCGGCGCCTTTCTGCACTCCCCCGAAGCGCAGCTGCGAGAACGGAATCCTGTACTCGGCGGTCCAACCAAGCGAATCGACCGTGGTCGCAACCTGCCAGACCGCATCCCAGTTGAGGTCCTCGCCCCCGATGTCATTGAACTCCAGAACATCCTTCTGCACGCCGCGCGGATTCACCGAGAACCGGAACGATGTCCGGCGGTCATGATAAGAGTCGACCATCACATACAGCCAATCGGAATAGATTCCGGACGCGTCGCGCCGGGCGAGCTGGGCGGCGATCGAGTCGGGACGCGAGTCGAACATGCGCACGCCGACGTAGAGAGCTTCGTCGTCGTAGAGCACGCGCACTTCGGTTGGGTCAGTGGCCTTGGCTCCCACTTTGGGATAACTCTGGGTGAAATCGCCCGAAGGAACCGCTGCCGCCCACGCCGGCTCGTTCAATTTCCCGTCGATGTTGATGGAGCTCGGAGCGCGGCTCGCGCGCATGACACGAAGGGCGGTGGCGGGGGCGGGTGTTGGCGGAGAAGCGGTTGGCGGGCTCGCCGGCTGGCCGGGATAAGACGGGTTCTGCGCGGCGACGTGTGAGGCGACGAGAACCGACAGTGCAGCCAGGCACCTGGGCGCACGAAGAATGATCATGAGGAGACG
>DASWBC010000426.1:0-3200 GCA_036390815.1 Gemmatimonadaceae bacterium | reverse complement strand
GGTGCGGCGCTCGTGAATTCCGGGTTCAAGGTTCCGCCCAGACGCATTACGGTGAACCTGGCGCCGGCGGACATCCGCAAAGAGGGCACGGCGTTCGATCTGCCGATCGCCATCGGCATTCTGGTGGCTACGGGACAGCTCGAGTCGGCAGTCGTCGCGGAGCGAATGTTCGTTGGCGAGCTCGGTCTCGACGGCGCTTTGCGCACAATGCGCGGCGCGCTTTCGATCGCACGTCACGCGCTGCGCACCAGTGCCGCGACGCTCATTCTTCCCGCCCCCAATGTTGCGGAAGCGCGTCGCGTGAGCGCCCTCGCACTCTGCGCGCCGAGCACACTCGCGGATCTCGTGCGGGAGTTGCGCGTCGGTACGCTGACGCCTGCCGGTGAGGTGTCCGTAGCGTCGGAACGGAACGCCGATACAACCGATTTCGCCGACGTCGTCGGCCAGCAGGGAGCCAAGCGCGCCCTCGAAGTTGCCGCCGCGGGCGGACATAACGTGTTGCTCATCGGGCCGCCTGGGGCCGGGAAAACGATGCTCGCGCGACGGATGTCGACGATCCTGCCGGCATTGACCGAAGAGGAAGCTCTGGAAGTGATCGCGATTCACTCCGTCGCCGGCGTGCTCTCGCGGAGCAACATCAGCGAATGGACTCGCCCTTTCCGGGCGCCGCATCACTCTATCTCGTGCGCCGGACTGATCGGCGGAGGCTCTTTGCCGCGGCCGGGCGAAGTGAGTCTCGCTCATCACGGCGTACTCTTCCTGGACGAGATGCTCGAGTTCCCTCGCCACGTACTCGATGGATTGAGACAACCGATGGAGGATGCGAAAGTTGTGATAGCGCGCGCGGCTCAAGCGGTAACCTTCCCGGCGCGATTCACTCTGATCGGTGCTTCAAACCCGTGTCCCTGCGGCAGAGGCACGGATCCGCTCGGAGTGTGCAGCTGCAGCGCGGCTGACATAGAGCGCTACAATGCGCGCATCTCCGGTCCGCTTGCCGACAGAATCGACATGCACGTCACGGTCGGTGCCGTCGCCCTTCGCGAGCTGAGCGGCGTCAGCAATGGAGATTCATCCTCGTCGATTCGCACAAGAGTCGAGCGTGCTCGCGCGACCCAGCGAAGAAGATTCGCACGAAAGCCGGGCATATCCTGCAATGCTTACGCGGTCGGCCGCTGGCTCGATGCCAGTACACCAGTGCACGCCGAAGCCAGGACGCTCCTTCAGACAGCGGCCGAGCGCCTCGGCCTCTCTGCGCGCGGCTATCATCGCGTCCTGAAAGTCGCGCGTACGATTGCCGACCTCGACGATGTCAAAGAGGTCGCGCCAGCTCACGTGGCGGAAGCTCTTCGCTATCGCCCATTGCCGCAGACGGCCCCGATCCACATCGCTCCCGCGAAGGCTGTCGCGGAGTAAATCGTTTTCTCCCCAACCCGCGAACGGCGGAGGGACGGATCGCGTCCCTCCGCCCCACGGTCGCGAACGACCTAGTGACCGCCTTTGCGGCCAGGGTTCCCCGGTGTCCCGCCGCGCTCGTCATTCGATGGGTTGCGGTTATTCGAGTTTCCCGGGTCGCAGCCCTCGGGTCCGTTCCCAACGCCCTGATTGCACTTCGCCTTCACCGTGCCGCCGAGGCTGCCTCCGGTGCAGCCGGTCAGTGTGCCGCCCGTGATCGTCACTGCCGCTTTGGCGAGGGCCCGTCCGTTGAAGGTCCCAACGGTTCCACTTGTCACGGTGATCGCCGCCCCGGCGAGAATCGTCCCGATGAAATTCGAAGTAGTCATCGTCGCAGCCTCGGCGACCCACCACGTCACGTTACACGGGTCTCCGCCGGACATGACTACCTTGAAGTTGGTACCGGTTAGAGCGCCCGTGCCGCTCGTCCCTATCTTGAAAAGCCACGTCCCATTCGAGGGTCCGCTCAGCGTCAGCGTTCCCGTCAGCGTCGCTGCTGCCGCGAAACAGTAGACACCGGGCGTGAGCGTTACGCCATCGAGTGTGCCAGTGAGGAACTGGTCGCACGACTGGCCCGCGAGCGCGGCGTACGCACTGTTGAAGTCGTCCAAAACCTGGGCCGAGACTGGCGCGATGATCGCCCCATTAATCGTACACCCGGTGGTGTTGACGACCGACGCCGGACCGCCAGAAGAGCCCACGTCTCCGGTGATCGTTGTCGGTGGGGGTGTGTTGGTACAGGTTACTGCCCCGCCTCCATTGGGAGCTGCACTCAAAACTGCGAAGCTCGATGCCGCTCCCAACGACAGCCCGGACGCGGAGGCTGATGAGCCGGCCCTCGTGTTGGGGAGAAGCGGTGGTGCGTTGACTCGGGACGCGGCGTCGTTGCTGCACGCCGCTGAGGTCATCGCCAACGTGACGAGGACTCCTGCGGCGAGTCTGGACGAAGCAAGCTTCCGTACCGGATGCATTGAAAGATTGTGCGCGTGCATGTGGGCCTCCTTGGGGCTGGTGATTTTAAGTGAGCAGATTTCCGAAAGGAGCATGGCGCGGTCTCATGCTGAGATCGCCAATGAACAACTCCTCTTTGGTGCGGCGCAGGTCGTCGGCCGACAAGGAGGATCATGATCGCGCATGTTCGATAGCGTGCAACTCTTGTTCAAGCACTCATAATGACTACTTCCCGTCTGAATACGTAGTAGCCAAATAGTAGTAGCCATTTAGTAGTAGGCGATCGAGCAGATGCAGAAAGGCGGAGCGCCCTTACGGGACGCTCCGCCTTTTAGTCTCTGAAACCGGACCCCCCTTTCGAGGGCCCGGCCAGAGAAGGTGCTTATTCCTGCGGTGGTACTACGATCCTGTCGCTGCCGATCGTCACGATACGGAAATCATCGCGACGGTTCTGCTGCCAGCAGGCTTCGTTGTGCTCGGTGCAAACCGTGCGCTCCTCGCCATAGCTCACGAGGTCGAAGCGATCTGCCGCAATGCCGTGGTCAACGAGGTACCGCTTGGCCGAAGCCGCACGGCGCTGGCCCAGGGCCAGGTTGTACTCGTCGGAGCCACGCTCGTCAGCGTTACCCTCGATACGGATTCTCATACCCGGGTTAGCCTGCAGGTACGGAATCTTGACATCGAGTGTTGCAGCTGCATCCGGTCTGATCGTTGACTTGTCGAAGTCGAAGTAGATCGGGCCAGTGATCTGGGTCGTGTCAACTGCCATCACGGGCGGTTGGCAAGCCGGATCCGTC
>DASWBC010000425.1:0-3018 GCA_036390815.1 Gemmatimonadaceae bacterium | reverse complement strand
CGCCGGATTTTTCAGGAACACCCTCGCGATCGCGATACGCTGGCGCTGACCGCCCGATAGCTTGACGCCGCGCTCGCCCACTCGCGTATCGAATCCGTCGGGCAGTCGCTCGATGAACTCGACCGCGTGCGCCGCCTTCGCCGCGGCGTGAATTGATTCCTCGCTCGGGCGGGATCCGTCCGCGCCGATCGCCGCGTAGGCAATGTTCTCGCGAATGGTTCCGCTGAAGAGAGTCGGTTCCTGCGGCACGATCCCGATCGCGCCGCGGAGCTCCGACAGCGAGATATCTCGAATGTCGACTCCATCGAACGTGATCCGGCCCGACGCAACGTCCCAGAATCTCGGCAGCAGCGACGCGACCGTCGTCTTGCCCGCCCCGCTCGGGCCAACCAGCGCGACCACTTCGCCAGCCGCGATCCTGAGCGAGACGCCCTGCAGCACCTCCGGCAGCGCCGGATTGTAGTTGAACGTGACGTTGTCCACCACGATCTCGCCGCGCAAAGGACGGGGAAGCCTGAGCGGCCTCGCCGGATCCTTCACCGAGGACACCGTCTCGAGCAGGTCGAACACGCGTCGCGCGGCGCCAACGGCTTCCTGATACGCGCCGAAGAGTGAGGCCAGCGAGCCAATCGCTCCCGCCACATAGAGCGCATAGAGGAGAAAGGACACGAGAGCGCCAGCCGTGAGATTTCCCGCCAGTACCTGGCGCCCGCCCTGCCACAGCACAGCGACCACGCCGCCGAATCCGCAGAACGTGAGTATTCCGAAAAACGTTCCGCGAATCTTCGCGCGCCGGATGGCCGCGTCGATAACCTGACTGAGGTGCGTGCCGTATCTGCGCACTTCTTCGGCTTCCGCCGTGTAGCTCTGGACTGTCCTGATCTGGGAGAAGGCTTCGTCCGCCGTGCCCGTTGCCTCGGCGATCCGGTCCTGCACGCCTGTGCTCGCTTTTCGCAGGGCGCGTCCAAAAACCACGGCTGCTCCGACTACGAGCGGAACGACGGCGAGTGTCGTTTCCGTCAGGCGGCTGTCCGTGATGATCAGCAGGATGATCCCGCCGATCAGGAACAGCGTCTGCCTCGCAAACTCCGAGAGATTGTAGCTGAGAACGGTTTGCAGCACCGTCGTGTCGGCGGAGAGGCGGCTGGTGAGCTCGCCGGTTCTCCGCTCAGTGAAAAATCCGGGTGACAGCCGGACCAAATGCGCGAAGAGATCTTCGCGGAGCTGCGCGATCACCAGCTCCGAAGTGGACGTCAGGAAATAGACCTGGACGAAGTTGAGCACCGCCTGGATTGCGAACAGACCGAGTAGTCCGAGCGCGATCTTGTTCAGAAGCGCGGCGTCCGTGTCGATGAATGCCGCGTCCAGCAGGCGGCGTACGATCTGAGGGAATGCCAGCGCGATGCTGGCGCTCGCGACAAGGCACACGAACGCCACGGTCAACCGCCACAAGTACGGGCGAATTCTCGGCAGCAGTCGGCCGAGCGGGCGAGGCGAAGTGACGGGCGGCTGCTCGCGCGGTGTTGGGCGCTGCGCCGAAACCGCGAAAGGAGTAGGGGCCGTCACGTTCCCGGCACCTTGCGGTCGATTACCATCGCCAGAAAGAGAAGCGCGAGGTACAGCAGCGAATACTTGTAAACCCACCACGCCGGCTTTGTCCAATCGGCACTCCTGCCGACGCGTATGACTCCCGCCAGTAGAATCGCGCCGAGCACGAGGGCGGAAATGAAATAAATGATGCCGAACGCGCCGAAAGTGAATGGCAGCAGCGTGAGCGCGATGAGAATGACGTTGTACCAAAGCATTTGGCGCATCGTCTCGCGCTCGCCCCACACCAGTGGCGCCATCGGGATTCCCGCCCGCCCGTAGTCTTTCTGCTTGAGCAGTGCCAGTGCCCAGAAATGCGGCGGCGTCCAGAAGAAGATGATGAGAAAGAGATAAACGGCGGTCAGGTCGATCGTGCCCATCATCGAGGCCCAACCAACGAGCGGAGGAAACGCTCCAGCTGCACCGCCGATCACGATATTCTGCGGCGTCGTTCGCTTGAGCCAGCCGGTATAAACGAAGATGTAAAAGTAGAATCCGCCCAGCGCGAGCAGCGCCGTGAGCACGTTCGTGAATCGGGCGAGGAGAAACGTCGCGGCAGTAGCGAGAGCGACTCCGAACGCGAGCACCGACTTCGGACCCATGCGTCCGCTCGGGATCGGACGCAGCCGCGTGCGGTACATCTGAGTGTCGATGTCGCGGTCGAGGTACATGTTGACCGCGTTTGCGCCGCCCGCCATAAGGTACCCGCCAACCAGCACGATGAGCACGAGCAGCCACCCGGGGTTTCCAGCGACGAACATCGGAGCGATCGTCGTGACGAGCAGCAGCGAGATGATGCGCGGCTTGGTCAGCATTACCATGTCGCGCAGCAGCGAGGGCTGCGTCTGCTCGCGGGCCGTGATGTCCATTTAGGTGGCCACTCCTTCCGGGGTAGCAAACTCGCCTCGCGAAGGCGACTCGTACACGATCCGCTCGATGTCAGTCATGCCGTGCGTTCCGGCCGCCAGTGCCGCGAGAGTCACCACCGAGATCCAAAGCGCTGTTCCCACCGCCTGATGGAGCGAGCGTAGCGTCGGGGGCAGATGCATCTCGACCATCGCCGCGGCCACGATGACCTGTAGTATCACGATGCCGAGCGCCGTTGAGGCTGCGGTGCGGACGGCTCGGGTCTCACCGCGTTTGCGGACCCCGACGACGATGCCGATCAGGTGGCCGATCAGCAGGACCGCGAGGATTCGGTGCGTCACCTGGATGTAGAGTGGACCGCCGCTCACTGTAATTCCCCTGCACCAGGGAAACCCCTGACACGAGACCGCCGCGCCCGGGGTGTTCGCGGTCATTGCGCCGAACACCAGTATCAGAAACGTAAGTCCGGCGGCCGCTCTGCCCGAGCGCAGGGTCCGTGCGTAGCGAGCAGGCACCCTACCGGCGCCAAAGCCACCGGCGCGCACGACGCCGATCACGAGCACT
>DASWBC010000424.1:0-10193 GCA_036390815.1 Gemmatimonadaceae bacterium | reverse complement strand
CGGATGCGGTTCGTGCGGCCAGGCGAATCGTTCGGGATGAAAGAGATGCGCGAGCAGCTCTACGCCCTCCGCCACGCGGGGGCCCGGACGCGCGAAGTACGCGTTGGCATCCACGGCATAAACTTCGGCCTCTGTGATTCGGGGGAGTCGGCTTGCCACCGCAATAGCTTCCTTCAAGCCGTAGCCGCAGGGAGCCACGATGAGTATCTCCGGCTCCGACGCGGCAACATCGTCCCAGGTGATTCGCTGCGAATCCGCGCCTGGCTGTCCGAGCGGATCTTCGCCGCCCGCCGCCGAAACCATTTCCGGCACCCAGTGCCCTCCGCAGAAGAGGGGCTCCGTCCACTCGAGGAAAATGACAGGGCGGGGCATTACCCCTCTGAGAGCTGCGACGACTCTGTCGATACGGGCTCGACTCTCCTCGACAAGCTGACCGGCGGCTTCGCTTCTGCCCGTAGCCTCACCGATCGCGAGGATGTTCTCTGTGATCTCCGCCAGGTTGCGGGGCGTGAGAGAAAGCACCTGGGGTTGATGCGACAACTCGCTCAGCGCTCTTCCCAGCTCGTTCCCCGACGGCGCGCACACCTGACAGAGATCCTGGGTGAAGACGATGTCAGGTCGAAGCTCGTCGAGCAGGACCTCATCGACCTGATAGAGGCTCTCGCCCGTCGCGAGATGCGCGGAGACGGCGCGATCTATGTCCTGCTGAGACAGGCCCTCGAGGGGAAGAGCGGGCTTGCTGACGACGGGGAGCGACCGCACCTGCGGCGGATAGTCGCACTCGTGTGAGCGGCCGACGAGGTCCGCGCCCGCGCCGAGGGCGTAGGCGATTTCAGTGGCGGCGGGGAGGAAGGAGACGATCCTTGGCATGCATGAATCTACAGAGCGGCGCGGTCTGTTGAACTACAACTGAAGACTACCGGCCGGGGGCAGTCGGCGGGCCGGCCCGGGGGCTGCGGGCGGGTCGATCGGGTGGGATCAAGTCGAACGTTGGAGGTTGTGTTACTCGACCGGAATCAGGTCGCAATAGGCGAAGCGCTCGTCCCTCAGCACCGTCTCGCCGACGGTGTACTCCACCGGGCCATCGTAGCCGGGTCCGTCGGAGACGAACGTGTGAAACTCACCGCGTTCACCGCAGGGATCGACCGTGGGCGGAAGGTCGGCGAGGAGCGAGTCGTCGAACACCCGATCGGCGAACGAACCGTCCAGCTGCGTGGTGTCCACGCACACGAGCCGCGCGGCGAATCCGTCATTGATGAACCTCCGCGCAAGCTGGGTGGTATCGATCCCCCAAATGGGAAACACTGGTTCGAGTCCAGTCGGTGCGAGGAGTCGCTCGCGATAGGCGCGGACGTCGGCCAGAAAGAGATCACCGAATGCGATTGCGGTGACGCCTGGCAGCTCCCGTCGCACACGCTCTAGCGCTGAAATGAACGCGGCCTCGTACGCTTCGTTCGTTGTGACCGGGTCGAGCTCGATCGTGAAGAGGGGCAGTCGCAGCCGCTCAGCCTGGCGCTCCAGCAGTGATCTCCTTACTCCATGCACGCTGATGCGCTCGTAGTCGCGCGTGACGCTGGTCAGAAGTCCGGCAACTTCAATGTTCGGATCGGCCCGCAGAGCCTGCAGCGCGAGCGCGCTGTCCTTGCCGCCGCTCCAGCTCAGAAGCACCCGCTTTCGCGTCATCCAAATCGATGCTTGGCGACTCCGATCGAGCCGTTCAACAGCACCATTCCCGTGTTGGTCAGGATCACCGGCCAGTCCTTGATCACGATCCCGTAGACGATCCAGAGCGAGCTCGCCGTGACGAGCAGGGCGAACATCCCGAACGAAAGATCGCGGGTGTGGTGGGTCTTCCAGGTTCTGATGACCTGGGGGACGAACGACACCACAGTGAGAGTGCCGGCGAAATAACCGAGGTAATGGATCATCGTAGAGGAGGTCGAGGAAACGGCAAACTGCAACTGAACGAGAGGAAAGCTGGAAGCTTTCAAGCTGAAAGCTACAAGCACTACGACGCCGGGACGTTACCGGCGCGGCCGGGGGAAAAGCAACCACTTGTACCTTCGCGCCACCAAGTAACGTCCCGACGTTTGAAGCTTTTAGCTGAGAGCTTTGGTCAGCTTCCAGCTTCCCTCTCGTTCAGTTGTAGTCTTTCTGTTTCAAGCGGCGGGCTCCACGGCCATTCCAGATCCATCTCTAATCGTGAGCCAGTCCGTCCGCACCCGGTCCCACTCCTGAATCAGCAAACCCTGCTCCTCAAACACCAGCCGGATCTGGGACTGATCGTAACCGCAGATCTCTTCCAGGATCGGAATCAGGACGCTCAGGGCGTCGTCGCTGATCACGGTGCGCCGCGCGATCTGCGCGATGTGCCTCGCTTCAGATGCCGCGATCGTGAGACCATCGCCGCGATTGACGTGAAGCATCACGTGAATGTCGGAGCTTCCATCGCCGACATAGACGACGCGATCGCTTGGAACGCCGAGGCGGAGCCGCAGCGAATCGACCGCTGCGACCTTGCCGTAACCCGCGGGAACCTGAATGATCGATTCCACCTCACCGGTCTCGGCGCTAAAGCCGAAGTGCGCGCCGATGATGTGATCGGGGGGCACGAGCCCCTGTAGCGCCGAGTGGACGACCAGCCACGGAGCGGCCGACACGACATAGAAATCGAACCTGAAGCCCTCGATCCCGTCCTTCAGAAATTCGGCGAGCAGCGCGATGTTGCGCTTGAGCCGAATCTGACGGCCCACCTCGACGAGGTCGTCCTCCCGCACGCGGCGAAAATCCGGATCATGCCGCAGCAGATACGTGAGCTCCGCGCCAGACTGCACCAGGTTGAGGCGCGATAGGTTGGCGACCTTCTCCTGAAAATCAGGAATGCCGAGCATCTCGGCCAGGACGAGCCCGGAATCGTTGAAGCTCAGGGTCTGATCGAAGTCGCTAACCAGCAGGTAATACTTCCTCATCTATCCTCCATTCAGGGCTGCGCGTTTCTGACGGTCGTCAGATTCACGCTCACCGATGATCAATAATGAAAACGCCCCCGCATCGATCCAGGACGCGGGGGCGAATCTTGGCAAGTAACAGGTGTGTTAACCCCGTCGCCGTCGCGCGCCACGCATCCCGTCGCCGCAATTATTCGCGGCCCCGAGCATCTTATTCGTGAAGCGGTGAGCGATGAGGATCATTTTGCGATCGTTGATTTGGTTGAGCGCGTGAGCACGCTCTTGATTGCAACCTATCGGCGCACAGGAAACGTGTCAACCAATAGACGATTCCTGTGGCGAATTAGTGACTTATGGCTTGTCTCAGGTTCGTAACGACGAAGAGTCGGCACCCGCGAGCCGCCACGAAGGGCCCTGAGACCCTTAAGGTTTGGCAGAAATGGCGCGGCCATCCCCGCCGAACAGGTGCACGCGAGCGGCTGGAACATGCGCCGTGATGTCGACTCCAACCTCCGGCAGTGAATCGCTCGCTACGGACGCCATCAATCGGTGCGGGCCAACTTGAAAATGAACGTGGCTTGTTCCGCCGAGCCGCTCGACCAGCACGACGCGCCCGGTTAACGCGTCACTGTCGGCGGATCCGTGTGTTGGTTGCTGCGCAGTGAAATCCATGCGCAGATCCTCCGGCCGGATCCCAAGCGTTATCCGCTCATTCGATGCAGAGACGGCTGTTCCAGCTTTCATCTTCAGACGCGCGGCTTCAGCGCTGAAGAACACTCGACCGCCGTCCGCCGCGAGTGTTCCCTCCAGAAAGTTCATTGCTGGCGTGCCGATGAATCCCGCGACGAAGCGGTTGACCGGACTTCGGTACAAGTCGATCGGCCGGCCGATCTGCTGGATGCGCCCGTCCGCGAGCACGACGATCCGATCGCCCAGAGTCATTGCCTCTACCTGATCGTGCGTGACGTAGACGGTGGTAGTCTTGAGCCGATCCTGGAGGCCCCCGATCTCGATGCGCATTTGAGCCCGGAGGCCGGCGTCCAGATTGGAGAGCGGCTCGTCGAACAGGAAGACTTTGGGCTCGCGCACCATTGCGCGTCCCATCGCGACTCTCTGCCGCTGACCACCCGACAATGCCTTAGGCTTGCGATCGAGGAGTGGCTCGAGGCCGAGCATGCCGGCCGCCCACATGACGCGGCGATCGATTTCGTGGCGCGGAACCTTTCTGAGGCGAAGTCCGAGGGAGAGGTTGTCGCGCACGCTCATGTGAGGGTACAGCCCGTAGTCCTGGAACACCATCGCGACATCGCGGTCACGCGGAGCGAGGTCGGTCACATCGCGGTCGTCGATACGGATCCTGCCCGAGGTCACGGTCTCCAGGCCAGCGAGCATCCGCAGGATCGTCGACTTCCCGGATCCCGATCCGCCGACCAGCACGAGCAGCTCGCCGTCCGCGACCTGTAAATCGAAATCGTCGATCACTGTTGCGTCGCCGAAGCGTTTGGTGACGTGCTCGAACGAGACGGAAGGCATTTATTGGAGCCGGGCTGGGTCGCGCATGGGAGAGTTCGAGGTCGGGCCGAGGGGATCCAAGTTTTGAGTACTGAGTTGGTTAGTTGGACAGTTGTCAGTGGTTGTCAGTAGTCGGGCGCGAAAGGATTGGCGTGGAGTGGCGGGGATTGGGTGGTGCGTTGGGCGCGTTGGCGGAGAGAATGTCAGTATGCAAGACTTCCGTCGACTACTGGTGTGGCAGAGGGCGCACGAACACGTATTGAACGTGCGGCGTGCGGTGCGGAAATTTCCGCGAAGCGAACGCGGGTCTCTGAAGACCCAGATGGTGAGCGCTGCCGAGTCCATCGCGTTCAATATCGTCGAGGGGTGTGGCTCAGCCAGCTCGAAAGAGTTCGCCCGCTTTCTGGATATCAGCATCAAGTCCACCTGTGAGCTCGAGTACCAGCTCCAACTCGCGACTGACTCCCACCTGCTGTCACGCCACGTCTGGAGTCCTCTGTCCGCCGAGACCATAGAAATCCGCCGCATGCTTTGCGGCCTACGCCGTAAAGTTCTTAACCCCGCAAGCCCGCAGAAGCGACCACGAACCGCCTACCACTGACTACCACTGGCTACTAACAACTCAAGACTCCCCACTCATTACTTGCATCCCTCGTCAGCGCCCCCGATATCAGCTACCCTTTGATCCCGGAGCCTGCCATGCTCTCAATGAAGTTCCGCTGGAGGAATGCGTAAGCAACAACCACCGGCACTACCAGTACCATCGCCGAAGCAAGCGACACGCCGACTGTGCCCGCGCCGCCACCGAGCGCAAAAACCGTCAGCAGCTGCGGAAGCGTCATCAGGTTTTGCTCGCGCACCACGAGCAGCGGCCAGAGCACCTCGTTCCACGCGCCCATGAAGGTGAAGATCGCGACGATCGACAGCACGGGCTTGGACAATGGCCAGAAAATGGTGAAGAGAATTCGCGGCTCACTCATTCCATCCATGCGGGCGGAATCGATGAGCGACTGCGGGATCTGGAGAAAAAACTGCCGCAGCATCAAAATCGCCGTCGCGTTGAACAGGTACGGCACGATCAGCGCCGCGTACGTGTCGACCCATCCGAGCTGCACAATCAGGGTGTATAGCGGAATCAGCGTCAGCTGCCCGGGAACCATCAGCACCGCGATCGTCGCGGCGTTGAGCGCGGGCCTGCCGCGGAAGTTGAGCCGCGCCATCGCGTACGCCGTCATCGAGCCGAACACCAGCACCGCAAGCGTGATCGTAGTTGCCACGAAGGTACTGTTCACGAGCGCGCGTCCGAAGGGCGCGCGCGCCCACATGGTGCGGTAGTTGTCGAGGGTGAAGTCGTGCGGAATCAGCGCCAGCGAGCCGACTTCGACAGGCGGCTTGAAGGTGCTCGACGCCATCCAGAGGAACGGATAGATGAACGTGATCGCCGCAATCGAGAGCCCCGCGTAGAGAGCGATCCGTTTCAATTGCCTCATAGCGCTTCTGCCTTCCCGATCAAGCGACGCTGAGCAAAGACGACGATGCCGATGATCAGGGCCAGCGCCACGCCAATCGTCGCCGCATAGCCCATCTTCTGGTACGCGAAGGCGTTGTTGTACAGGTAGAGCACCACGGAGTACGTGCGCCTGAGCGGGCCTCCTCCAGTCATCACGTATGGCTCGATAAAGAGCTGGAAGCCGTTTATGGTGGAAAGCGTGACGACGAGTATCGTCTGCGGCAGCAGCGACGGGAGCGTCAGATACCGAAATCGCTGCCACGCCGACGCGCCTTCGATCTCGATCGCCTCCTGGCAGCTCCGCGGGATGTACTGGAGCCCGGCGAGGTAGATGATCACGTAGAAGCCGACGTTCTTCCAGGTGACCATCACCGCGATCGAGGGCATGGCGGTTCGTGGATCGGTGAGCCAGGGAACGGGGGACAATCCGATCTTCACGAGGACCCCGTTGATCAATCCGACGTCTGTCGCGTAGAGCTGGCTCCAGAGAATGGCGACGACGGCGCCCGAGATTACGACCGGGAGAAAGAAGGCTGCACGCCAGAAGGAACGACCAACGAGCTGCCGATTGAGGGTGAGCGCGAGCCCGAGCGCCGTGACAATCTGGAGCGGCACGTGGATGCTGAGAAACACGAACGTGTTGGCGACGGCGCGCCAGAATCGGCCATCATGGACGAGCAGCTGGATATTGCCGGCGCCGGCAAACGTCGGCGTCGTGACGAGATCCCACTGGAGGAAGACGAGGACGAGCGCGAACACGATCGGGTACACGGCGAACACGAGCAGAAACGCCGCGTATGGCCCCGCCATCAGCGAAGCAGTCTTCTGCTCAGCGCGCACTAACCATATTCCTCCGCAGTTTCCTTTCAGCGCGCATTGACAATATTCTTTGCCTCGCGCGCGGCCTTCGCCAGCGCATCCTTCACCGAAGTCGTCTGGTAGATCGCGGACTCCTCGTAGGCTTCCGACAGAAGATCGAAAATCTCGACGACATCGGGATCAAGGTCCAGATCGCGCGATCGCTCGACATAGTTGGCATAGGTCGAGAGCGTCGGCCACTTCCCTAGAGAAGCCGTGAATCGCGGATCGTTCGCGAGACGGCGCCGGTACGGCAGCTGGCTCGCCTCTTCGATCAGCATACGGTCGGCGGCGGGCGATGTGATGTACGCGACGAAGCTCGCCGCCGCGTCGGGATAACGCGTGGTCGAGAAAATCGCGATGCTGCGCAAGTCGGCGAAAGCATAGCGATTGGCAGGATCCGTCCCATCCGCGCCCGGCACAGGCGTGACGTCGTAGCGCAAACCGGGAATCTTGATGTCCGTCAGCTCTTTCACGAACCAGGGTCCGATGATTTTCATCGCTACGGTTCCATCCGCGAAAGGATCGCGTCCCAGCGCGAAATTCGACTTGGGTAGGACTCCTTCAGCGAAGCCGCGGCGCAACACGTCGAGCGCCGCGACCGCTGCTTCGTTGTCGAAGACGATCTTCCCGTTGTTCACCAGCGTCCTGCCACCCGAGCTGGCGAGATACAGTGGATAGAAATCGTAGAAGCGCTCGTACCAGCTCGTCTTGAGCGTCGCCCACATCGCCCAGCGATCGAGCCGGCCATCGCCGTCGGTATCGCGCGCGAGCTTGTGCCACGCCTGCACCAGCTCGCTCTGGGTGCGCGGCGGGCCGATCCCTGCCTGTTTGAAGAGGTCGAGGTTGTACATCAACATCATCGGATTCGTCTTCCACGGGAACGCGTAGATCCCGCCGTCCGGCAGGCGGAGGGATGCGAGCATCGCCGAGTTCGTGCGCTCCCTCAGCCGCGCCGACGTCGCCACGCGATTGTCGAGGCGCACGACACCGCCCGCACGAACGAGGCGCGCCAGCAGCGCCGACGAGACATTGGAGCTGACGTCCGGCGTCGCCTTGGCGACAATTGCCGCCAGCAAAACTTCCTCGGACGAGCGGCCGGCGGGCAGAGGCTGCACCCTCACCTGCACATCGGGGTGCTCCTGATTCCACTGGGTCGCCAGCCGATTCGCGACGCTGGTCTCGACGGGGTTTGCAGCCGGCCAGTAAGTCAGCGTGATTGGTGTCGACGGCTTGTCCGCTCCGCCAGCAGCGTCTCTGGAGGCGACCTCATTGTCGCCGACCGACTGATCGTCGCGCGCGATCTCAACGCCCGCGGGCCCTCGGCGAAGCACGAGACGACTTCCGCCGGGCCCGGTGTATTCTCGCCGCTCCGGAACGTTCGCAAGCAAAGGTGATTGATTGCCGACCGGACGATAATGCAGGTACTCCGCCGCATCGGGGTTGCTGGTGGCCTTCTGAATTGCCAGCAGCGCCTCGATGGTCGACTCGGCTCCCGAATTCGGATTCACCTTCACCGGCGACGGGCCGTCGATCCCGTCGAACGTTCTCCCGGTCTTCTCGTCGTACATATTCACGCCCGCGGGATTGTTGCCGAGGAACCAGCCTGCGGCGAGTCCGGCAAAGACTGCATAGCGACGCTGTCCAGTTACCTCCGCCAACGCGAGGTACCCTTCGACGATCGGCCCGATGCCGTACGCGATCTGGGGATACCACGCAGCCGTTCCGTTAGGGGCTACCGCGGAAGGGATGCCTCCAGCGAGGAGGAATCTGCTCCACAGTCCGTCCGCTTCCTTTCTGGCCGAAGCCGTGAACTCTGAATGACCAAGGGCGCTGCCGGCAATCGCGAGCGCCTCCGGAGATCGCGCTCCCCACGCGTGCCAGGGCGCACCCGCCCGATCGACGTACGCGCCCCACGGGGCGGTCTTGTTATCGCCTTCCGAGCGGGTCGCGAGCAGTCGGGCGGTGCGCGTCGCCAACGGGACGAGTGCACTCGCTGGATCGGCGCGCTGCGCCGCGAGCAGACCTAGCAGCGCTTCCGAAGTTGCCGTGGTCGATCCGCCAATGAGGCGTCCCGCGTCGATCTCTTCTCCCATTCGCGAAGCCGCGCGATTCAGCACCGGACGCATACTTCTCAACAGAGTCGAGTCCTCGGGGCCAAGCACCCGCACTGCTTCGCCGAGTGCCCAGATGCTGCGCGCGGCCCAATACGACATGCTCTGCCGGCTGCTCGGCGCGTCGCGATTGAGCCGGCCGGCGGAGTCGATGAAATTGACGAACTCGCCGTCACCCTGTTCCATCGCCGTGATGAAGCGCAGGAGTCGAACGGCCTCGTCGCGGGTAGCGGTGTCTCCGGTTGATTCGTACTCGCGGAGATAGACGACCGCCGCGCGCGCGGCATCGTCGAGACTCGCGATTCCCTCGAACCCGTCGCGCGCCGGAGAGCCGGTCGGACGATAGTCAGGTGCCTCTGCGTAGAGAGAGACCACCCGAACCGGCCGACCTCGAACCACCACGTTGCGGCCGAGGTGCTGGAGATGATCGAAGCGTACAGCCGTGGGGGCCGGGCCTCGAGGCGAAGCGTGGTTTTGCGAATTGCGACCGCATGTCGCGACGAGGAAAGAGCAGGAAATGCCCAGCGTCGCGATCAGAATTCGGAGCAGGCGCGGCCGAGGATCGGGGACCGCAACTCCATTTGGCCCAGTGTGAAACGCAGGGGTCACAGCGGAATGCCGCCCTGCTTCAATCTGATGGCCTCTCCCAGAGAGGATATTAACTCTCGCTTGTTGACGCGCGCCGCCGCGACCGAGACGTCAGCGGCTCCATAGTAAACCAGGAAATCTTCCCCCCGCTCGACGAGACCCTGCGGGAAGACAACGCGCACACCCGTTTTGAAGTTCGCCATGTCCACCTGCGGAATCGACTCGCGCTGGATCTCGTAAGGCGCTTCGGGCGTGAGCGCGGGCGCATCTGACACGTAGAGAACTTTTTCGGGATTTTTCAGGTCGAGCACGCACCAGCCCATCGAGTAGACGTTTCCCTCTTCGATTGATGTCGCGCCGTGAAATGGAAACAGCCAGCCGATTTCCGTGCGCACGGGTGGCGCGCCGGCGCCGACGCGGGAGCTCCGCCAGCTATTCGGCTGCGGTCCAACGAGGGGCACCCCGTCGGCCGGCCACTTCTTTTCGAGCTTCGCCACTTTGATGCAAACAATGCGGGGCATCGGCCGATGCAGGATGACGTACTTGCCGTCTATCTTCTCCGGCAGGATCACGCAGTTCTTGTTTTCACCATCGATGCGCGGCCCGTGACGCTTGTAGCTCGTTGGCGCAAGCAGGTTGTCAGTCGTGATGAGGCATACCCGC
>DASWBC010000423.1:0-6855 GCA_036390815.1 Gemmatimonadaceae bacterium | reverse complement strand
CGAAAGGAAGCCAATTCGTGTAGAACGCGAGGTCGTGCTGGAAATACGGATCGCTCTCGCGGAAGCTCACATCGAGCCGCGCCAGCGCGAGCGAGGTCCACGGCGGAAGCGCGGGCGTGACCGCGGCGGCGATCGCAGCCGAGAGGAAAAGAGCGAACCGGTCGATGTATTTGCGCGGCACAGCCTCGCCAAACTCCACGTTGGCGAGCCGCCGAGGCAATGTCAGGACGCCAATGCTCCGCCCGAGCGTGGAGAGATTCAGAAAGGCGACGAGCACCGCGATGACGGAACCGAAGCCATAGATCAGCAGAAGATCCCCCGCTCGTTCGCGCCAGAGCGAGCTCGCTCCGAGCACGGCGTACCAGGTGTAATTGGCGTACAGGGCCGAAGCCGCGCGTCCGCCGACGAGTACCGCCGCCGCGACGACGACCCCGATGAGGAGGCGCCTGCGGTTGGAGTGCGTCACATCAAACCTTTACGCCCTTGGAGCGGAGCCAGCTCTGCATCTCGGTTTGAATCTTCTCCAGCTGCTCCTTCGTTCGCGCTTCGAACCGCAGGACGAGCACGGGCTGAGTGTTCGACGCCCGGATGAGTCCCCACCCGTCGCCGAAGAGGACTCGCGCGCCGTCCACGGTGTTGACCTTGTATTTTGCGCCAAAATACGACTGGGCCTCCTCGACGATCCCGAACTTCTTGTCGTCGCGACAGTCCAAGCGGATCTCGGGCGTCGAGACGAAGCGCGGCACATCGGCCAGCAGATCGCGAACGGTTTTCCCCGACTCGGCAACGATGCGAAGCAGCCGCGCGGCGCCGTACAGGGCGTCATCGAATCCGTAAAAACCCTCGGCGAAGAACATGTGCCCGGACATCTCGCCGGCAACCGGCGCGTGAGTCTCGTGCATCTTCTCCTCGATAAGGGAGTGTCCCGTCTTCCACATCACGGGAATTCCTCCGGCCTTCTCGATGGCTTCCGGCAGCGCATGCGATGCCTTGACATCGAACACGATTGACTGGCCCTTCCCAGTCCGCGCCAGCACATCGCGCGCATATATAATCAGAAGGTAATCGCCCCAGATGATCTCGCCCGTGTGGTCGATGACGCCGATCCGGTCCGCATCCCCGTCGAATGCGATGCCGATGTCGGCGCGATCCTGTTTCACCGCGGCGATCAAGGCCTCGAGGTTCTTTGGGACGGTGGGATCGGGATGATGATTCGGAAAGGTTCCGTCGCTCTCGCAAAAGAGGAAGCGCGGCTCGATGCCGAGTTTCGGGAAAAGCTTCGGCGCAACGAGAGCGCCCGCTCCGTTCCCACAATCGATGACGACCTTGAGCGTGCGCCGAAGCTTCCCGACGCGCGCGGCGATGTCATCGATGTAGCGGTCGATGACCTGCTCACGGCGAAGCGTGCCTTTGCCGCGCGGAAACTTGCCGGTGACGGCAAGCTCGTAGATATGCTGGATGTCCGCGCCGTAGATGGAGTTGGTGTCGAGCCCAAGCTTGAACCCGTTGTACTCTGGGGGATTGTGTGAGCCCGTAATCTGGATTCCGCCGACCACGGCGAGATTGTGCTGCGACCAGTACGCCAGCGGAGTCGGAACAACACCAACATCGACCACGTCCGCGCCGCTTGCGAGCAGCCCTCCCACCAGCGCGCGGTGCAATCCTTCCCCGCTCGGGCGATTGTCACGTCCGACCGCGAGTGCGCCCTTCACTCCTCTTTCGGCCAGGAACGCGACGTACGCGCCGGCGACTGCGGTGGCTACTTCCTCAGTGAGATCCTTCCCCGCGATGCCACGGATGTCATACTCCCGAAAGATCGCGCGTGAGATTGCCATCGCGGTTACCGCGATCGCAGCGCGACTTCCTTGCTCACCGCCGGCGTGCTGCGCTGTGTCAGAGAAACAAGCGCGTCCGGGAACAGCCCGAAAATCAGGATGATGGCGGCCGAGGCCCATACGACGGCGCGTGTCCACCCGCCTGCGCGCTCGGGCAGAATCGCGGTGCTCGAGCGCGGCTTCATGAACATCACCATCACAACGTAGAGATAATATCCCGCGCTGACGACACTCATGACGACCAGAATCACAGCGAGTCTGGTCTGCGGGAACGGAGCCTTGAGCGCGGCCTCGAGGATATACCACTTGGCGAAGAATCCAATTCCGCCGAAGATCGGGAAGCCGAGCAGGGCGAGCATGAACACCGCCATCGCCACAGCGAGTCCTGGTCTGACGCTCCAGAGGCCGGCATACTCCTCGACGCCCATGTTGTCCTCTCCCGCTTTGCCGAGCGCGACGATCACGGCAAAGGCGCCGAGCGTCGCCATCGTGTAGGCAAAGAGGTAGAACATGAAGGCGGAGCTGCCGAGGCTCGTACCGACGACTACTGCGACGAGGATGTAGCCCGCGTGGGCAATGCTGGAATATGCGAGCAGTCGCTTGATATTCCGCTGTGACAGCGCGACCAGATTACCGACGATCATGGTGAGCGCGGCCAGCCACCACACGGCCTCGTGCCAGGTTGAAAGCAATGTGGGAAAGGCCTCGAGCCAGAGCCGGAACAGCGCGGCGAATGATGCCGCCTTAACGGCCGCAGCCATATAGGCAGTAATCGGGGTCGGTGCGCCTTCGTAGACGTCCGGCGCCCACATGTGGAAAGGGGCCGCCGCGATCTTGAAACCAAAACCCACCAACAGCAGCGCGATGCCGACGAGCAGCAATCCGCTGTGCTCGAGGCTGTAGCTGATGATGTTGGACCGGATGGCGGCGAAGTTGGTGGCACCAGTGGCGCCGTACACGAGAGCGATGCCGTACAAGAGGAACGCCGTCGAGAACGCGCCGAGCAGGAAATACTTTATCGCGCCCTCGGCGGATCTCTCGCGTCGCCGGTTGAGGCCGACGAGAACGTAGAGCGCGATCGACATCAGCTCGATGCCGAGAAAGACTATGATCAGATCGCGCGCGGCGGCCAGAATCATCATCCCCGACGTCGAGAGCAGGAGCAGGACGTGCGATTCTCCTGGGGTGATTCCTTCGCGCCGGTTGTAGTCGAGCGACATCGCGATGGTGCCGAGCGTCGCAATCAGAAAGATCTCGTCGGCAGCCCAGCGGAAATTGTCTACGGCGATGACGCCGGTGGTCGCGGTGTAACCACGATACGCATAGTAGCCAACTGCCACCATCGTCAGGACACAGAGCACCATGCTCAGGATTCCGACGCTCCGCTGGTGCTCGTCGCTCTCACGCCACCATCCCGACCAGAGGAGAAGGGTCATCGCTCCGCCCATTAACAGCAGGTCGGGGCCAAGAGCCGAGGTGAGCTGGGCGGGCATGCTCAGGTCGAATTGCATCAGCGGCCGGCCTCGCTTACCTGTGGAAGGCTTCCCGCGCGCTCGACGCGGTTGACGAGGAGCTGCGCCGATCCTTCCATCCTGCGCAGGACTGGAGCGGGATAAACGCCTAGCCAGATGATCGCGGCCACTAATGGAACCAGGAGAGCCAGCTCCCTCCTGTTGAGATCGGTCAGGTGCTCATTCTCCGCTTTGTCGAGCGGGTTGAAGAGGATTCGCTGGAGCGCCCAGAGCAGATATACCGCGGCGAAGATGACTCCCGTTGTCGCGATGATCGTCAGCGCCGGATACGTGCGGAACGACCCGATCAGCACCAGGAATTCTCCGACGAATCCATTGGTGCCCGGAAGCCCGATGCTGCTGAGGGAGACAAACGTGAGGATGGCGGCAAACATCGGCACGACTCGCGCTATTCCGCCATAGGAGTCGATCTGCCGCGAATGCCTGCGCTCGTAGATGATGCCCACCAGGAGGAACAGCGCGCCGGTCGAGATGCCGTGATTGATCATGACCATCAGCGCGCCCTGTACGCTCTGGAGCGTCAGCGCGAAGATGCCGAGCATGACGAACCCGAGATGGCTTACCGATGAATACGCCACGAGCTTCTTGAAATCCGGCTGCACCATTGCGACCAGGGCGCCGTAGATGATGCCGATCAGCGCCAGGACGAGGATGATCATTCTGATCGTGGGATTCATCGCGGCGCCAGGAAACAGCGGCAGCGCAAATCTCAGAAATCCGAAGGTGCCCATCTTGAGCATGATGCCGGCGAGGATCACCGATCCGGCGGTCGGAGCTTCGACGTGCGCGTCAGGAAGCCACGTGTGGAACGGAAAAATTGGCACCTTGACGGCGAACGCGAGGAAAAACGCCGCGAACAGCCACAGGGTCGCCCGCTCCGTCAGGCTTCCCATTGCAAGCAGGTGATCGTAGCTGAAGTCCGGCGTCCCGGTCACGGTTTTCGCGTGCAGTCCGAGGTAGATGATCGCCACCAGCATCAAGAGCGACGGCAGAAAAGTGTAGATGAAGAATTTCAGGCTCGCGTAGATGCGGCGTTCCCCACCCCAGATGCCGATGATGAAATACATCGGCACCAGCATCACGTCCCACATCACGTAGAAAAGGAAGAGGTCGCGCGCCAGGAACACTCCCAGCATGCCGGTGGTGAGGATGAGGAGCAGAGCATAATAGCTGCGCACCTTGGTGCGGATACTCGTCCAGCTCCCGAGAACCGATAGCGGCATGATGAAGGTCGTCAACAACACCATCATGAGCGCGATTCCATCGACGCCGAGCGTGAAACGGACCCCCCAGGTCGGAATCCAGCCGATGTCGATCGGCGCCTGCCACCCCGTGTCCGTCGGATTGAACGACCACCAGAGCCCGAGCGAGACCACGAACTCTAGCACGAACAGCCAGAGCGCAACCTGGCGCGCGGCCGGGGTCTCCACCCCCGCGGCAGTTGCCGCCGCGTCGCGGACGGGCAGCAACAGCACGATCACGGCGCCGACGAGCGGAATCGCCAGCAGCGCGGGGAGCACCCAAAGGTTGTAGCCGATCGAGTCGAGAAAACTTGCCATTGATCAGTTCACCGAAGGGTGAATGCGCCAAGCATCACCAGCACTCCCACCACCAGAACCCACGCGTAGATCCCGACGTTCCCTGTCTGCAGCCGCGATCCCACCCAGCCGAAGCCACGCGCGACAGCAGCACTTCCGTTGACGAAGAAACCGTCGATCAGGCCGTTGTCGATAAAACGCCAGAGGAAGCTGCGCGAGACTGCATACGTCGGCTCGACGATCGTTCTCTCGAGACCTTCGTCCACGTAATACTTGTGGGCCACGACTCCTTCAAACCCGTGCTCCGGCACCGCGTCTCGCTTGCGCGGGAGGCGATCGGGCTTGAGACGCGCCATCGCGAACACGATGCCCGCCACCGCGATCACGACGGCGGCGCCGATCAGCATTTGCTCAGTCGCCGCGGGAACTTGCGCGGCTCCCGCGGTGATGCGCGTCGTCGCTTCGCCAACCACAGGATCGAGCCAGTGCGCGAGAAGCTCCCGAGGACCCAGCGGGATGATGTCGGTAACGACTTCAGGCAGATTGAGCCACCCGCCGAAGACGGTCAGGATTCCGAGAACGACGAGCGGGCCCGTCATGATCCACGGCACTTCGTGAAGGGCCTTCTCCTCCTCCGTTCCTGTGCGGGTTGGCCCGTGGAACGTGTAGAGCATCATCCGCGTCATGTAAAGCGCGGTGAGAAATGCTGCTGCAAGGCCGATCGCGTAGATGATGTAGAGCAGCGTACCGCCCGGGATTCCGAGCCAGCTGGCCGATGCGAGCGTCGAGCCCTGCGCCCGCGCGAACACCGATCCGAGGATCTCATCCTTGGAAAAGAACCCCGAGAGCGGCGGGATTCCTGAGATCGCCAGCGTCGCGATCCACATCAGCACGCACGTGACCGGCAGGTAGCGCTTGAGGCCCCCCATGTTGCGCATATCCTGCGCGTCCTCGTCGCTGTGGGTCTGGTGATACGCGGCGTGCATCGCGTGGATCACTGAGCCCGACCCGAGGAAGAGGAGAGCCTTGAAGAAGGCGTGCGTAACGAGGTGGAACATGCCCGACACGTACGCGCCGACACCAACACCGACGAACATGTACCCGAGCTGCGAGATCGTCGAATAAGCCAGCACCTTCTTGATGTCCCACTGCTTGAGACCGATCGTCGCGGCGAAGATCGCGGTTACAGCGCCCACCACCGCAACCGTTAGCGATGCGACCGGAGAAAGCGAAAAGAGGAACGAGCTGCGCGCGATCAGATACACGCCGGCGGTGACCATCGTCGCCGCGTGGATCAGCGCCGAGACGGGTGTCGGACCCGCCATCGCATCCGGCAGCCAGATATAGAGAGGAATCTGCGCGCTCTTGCCTGTGCAGCCGAGAAACATGAACAGGCAGATCGTGGTGACGAGCGCACTGCCGGCGCCAAGGTCGAGCGCCTTGGCACTCACGCCGACGAAGTCCAGGACGCCGATATTCGCAAACAGCATGAACATCGCGACCAGCAAGCCGAAGTCACCAATGCGGTTCACGATGAATGCCTTCTTCCCCGCGTCCGCGTTCGCCTTGTCGTTGAACCAGAAGCCGATCAGGAGATACGAGCAGAGTCCCACTCCCTCCCAACCGACGAACAGCACCGGATAGTTGGCGCCAAGCACCAGCACCAGCATGAAGAACACGAACAGGTTCAGATACGAGAAGAATCTCGGGTAGCTGGGATCGTCCCGCATGTAGCCGACGCTGAAGACGTGGATCAACGCGCCCACCCCAGTGACCACAAGAATCATGACCATCGACAGCTGGTCGAGCTGGAGCGCCGCGTCGATTCGCAGGTCGCCGACCGGCATCCAGCTGAAGTAGCTCTGGATGAAGGCGGCGGCCGGTTGCGCGCTGGCCATCGCCTGCCAAATCGCGAGCGCCAGCAGGAATGAGAGTATCAGCACGCCGGGT
>DASWBC010000422.1:0-1897 GCA_036390815.1 Gemmatimonadaceae bacterium | reverse complement strand
CGCTTCTCGAGCAATCGTTGTCGCTCTCTCCGAATACGCCGGCGACATTGTACCAGCTCTCTATAACGTACGCAGTGGCGCATGACATGGGACAAGCGCGCGCCACCGCGGCGCGACTGGCAATGGTAAGTCCACAGTATCCGGGCCTCGTGTCCCTCGCATCCGCACTCGGCATGGCCCCCCAATGAGGAGCCGGCGGGATCCGGCGCGTGAATTCGCGTTTGTATTCGCCGTCCTTGCAGCTCTGATCGGGTTAGCGCCGCTGATTCGCAGAGAAAGTCCACGTTTCACAGCGCTGGGCGTGACGATCATTCTGCTCGTGATCGGGCTATATGCTCCGCGAATTGTCAGTGTACCGGCCCGCGCCTGGCTGGCTTTGGCGGCCCTTCTCAACCGCACGGTATCGGCGGTGGTCCTGGCGATCATTTATCTTCTCGTGATAACGCCGACAGGGCTGTACAGGCGTTTTTCCGGAGAGAACGCGCTCCAGCCCAGATTCGATCCCACGGCGTCGACGTATTGGACGGATCGGGAAGAGCCAAGCCCGCGGGCAGAGACGCTTTCCCGCCAATACTGACTCGCAGGGAATGAAGATCCTTGGCATTTCCGCGTTCTATCACGACAGCGCCGCCGCGCTGATCGAGGACGGGCAGATCATCGCGGCGGCACAGGAAGAGCGCTTCAGCCGGCGACGGCATGACGCGCGATTTCCCTCCTCTGCTATCGCCTTCTGCCTGCAGTTTGCGCGAACGAAAGTCGAAGACGTCGACCTCGTCGTCTTTTACGAGAAACCGTATCTCAAATTCGAGCGGTTGCTCGAGACGTACGTCGGTTTCGCTCCACGCGGTCTCGCATCCTTCGCGAAGGCGATGCCGCTCTGGGTGCACGAAAAGCTTTTTCTTCGCCGCTTCCTGGTGAAGGAGTTCAGTGAGCTTTCGGAGAAGATCGACTGGGACAGCCGGCTTATGTTCTCCGAGCACCATTACAGTCACGCTGCGAGCGCTTTTTTCCCGTCGCCTTTCAATGAGGCCGCGATTCTTACCGTCGACGGCGTGGGCGAATGGGCGACGACATCGTTGGCGCTCGGAAACGATACCCGGATAGAGATGTTGCGCGAGATTCGATTCCCCCATTCGCTGGGCCTTTTGTACAGCGCATTCACGTACTATCTCGGCTTCAGAGTGAACTCGGGTGAGTACAAGGTGATGGGGCTCGCCCCGTATGGCAGCCCGACGTACCGCGACAGGATCCTGGGGAAGCTGATCGATCTCAAGGATGATGGATCGTTTCGGCTCGATATGTCGTACTTCGACTACGCGACCGGGTTGAGAATGACAAATGACGCCTTCGCGGAGCTCTTCGGAGGCCCGCCCCGCAACTCACGAGAGCCACTCACTCAGCGCCACATGGACATCGCGGCATCGATCCAGTCCGTCCTCGATGAAACGATGCTGCGGATTGCGCGTAATCTTGCCGCGCGCACGGGCCAGACCAAACTGTGCATGGCGGGAGGTGTAGCGCTCAACTGCGTCACGAACGGAAAGCTGCTGCGCACGGGCATCTTCTCGGACATCTGGATCCAGCCCGCGGCGGGAGATGCAGGAGGTGCCATCGGCGCTGCGCTTGGCGCGTATCATCTCGTGCGGTCGGATGGTCTGCGGCGAGTCGGGGGTAAGGCAGAACCCACAACGAATTTCGACGCTGCTGGTACAGCCATGGTTGCGTCCGCGAGCAAGAAGATGGACGCAATGTGGGGTTCGTTCCTCGGGCCTGAATTCGCGCAAAACGAAATCGAAACGCGGCTCGCTGCGCTGGGTGCGTGCTACAGCGTGCTGTCAGACGACACTCTTATATCAACGGCGGTCGACGCTCTGGAGCGCAAGGATGCGCTCGGGTG
>DASWBC010000421.1:0-2000 GCA_036390815.1 Gemmatimonadaceae bacterium | reverse complement strand
TCCCCACCGCCATGAGCCGATACACGAGCAGACCAGCGCTCAGCTTCACCTTTCCGACGCGAGCGCCACGGTAGATCGGCCAGGTGAAGGCCAGCGGCATCACCAGATGCGGGGCAATGCGAAGCAGCGTCTGCCGCTCGCGGATCGACTCGTGTACGAGGTGCAGCTGCCCCTGCTCCAGATACCGGATTCCACCGTGAATCAGTCGCGAAGAACGGCCCGACGTTCCGCTGGCGAAGTCGTCACGCTCGACCAGCGCGACACTCAGGCCGCGCATTGCGGCATCGCGTGCTACACCGCAGCCAGTGATGCCTCCCCCGATTACGAGAAGGTCGAATTCGTCGCCAGAGAGTCCAGTCATTCTCGCAGGGTCGAGAGGGCCGCGTAATCAGCCAAAGTATAAGGAATTTGATCGCAAGAATCGGATATCGCGGTTTCTCTCGCCCCGGCATCGTTCGGTACGTGCAGTTAAACAGACCGTTCGACCAGTGAGGATACGATGCAAGCTTATCGCGCAGTGGCCATGGGAGATCAGACCACTGGCTGTTATGATCTTCTGATCGAAAGGACGACTGACGAAGATGAGTGCGATCAAGACGAGAGGTCAAACGGAGGATCTTCCCATGAATGAAGCCATTGCCTGGGAGTCCGTCCTCAACAGAGACGCCTCTGCTGATGATCGCTTGCTCTATGGAGTCACAACGACGGGCATCTATTGCCGTCCATCGTGCCCCTCGCGGCGGCCGAAGCGCGATAACGTCGCCTTCTTCTCGTCGTCGGCGGCCGCGGAGCACGCAGGATTCCGCGCCTGCCAACGGTGCCGTCCGAATCGCGCGAAATCGCCACACCGCGGCGTCGAGCGCGCGCGTGATTACATCGACAGCCACATCGGCGAGCTCGGCGAGGAGCGCATCACGCTCGAGCTGCTCGGCGAGCAATCGGGTCTCAGCCCTTATCACCTCCAACGGAAATTCAAGGAGCTTCTCGGGCTGACACCGGCGCAGTACATCCGCGCTCGGAAGAGTGAGCGACTCAAGGGCGAGCTGAAGCGCGGCGAGACTGTAAGCCGTGCCACCTTCGGCGCCGGATACGGCTCCAGCAGCAGAGTTTATGGCGATTCCGACAAAAGGCTCGGAATGACACCGGCAACGTATCGTCGTGGCGGTGCGGGAGCGCACATCGACTACGTGACCGCAAGGACTTCGCTCGGCACTCTGCTCGTCGGCGCGACCGATCGGGGCGTCTGCGCGGTGACGCTGGGCAACAATGCGAAGGCCCTCGAGGCGGCGCTGGAGCAGGAGTATCCAGCGGCAACGCGCACGCACGTCGCGAATCCGTCGAGTTCTCTAAGCGGTTGGGTGGCGGAAATTATCGAGGCCGTAGATAGTGATCGCGTACGGCTGGACATTCCGTTTGACATCCAGGCCTCCGCGTTTCAATGGAAGGTGTGGCATGAGCTGCAGAAGATTCCGTTCGGCGAGACGAGATCCTACGGCGAAATCGCGAAGGCAATCGGAGCTCCGAAAGCCGCGCGGGCCGTTGCCAGCGCGTGCGCGAACAACCGAGCTGCCGTTGTCATCCCCTGTCACCGCGTCGTGAGGCAGAGCGGCGCTCTCGGTGGATATCGATGGGGCCTCGAGCGCAAGAGGCAACTGATCGAGAAAGAGCGTGCCAACAGAGACAAGGGCACGTCCTAGATAGATAAACGGCGCCCGTCTAAGTTCCCTTCATGGCTACATTCGGGAACGGGCGCCGCGTCGCGATAGTTGCGGGCGTGCGGACGCCATTTGCAAAAGCTGGGACCGCCTTCAAGACAATTTCCGCGATCGACCTCGGCAAGCTGTGCGTGGCGGAATTGTTGCAGCGCACGAATCTGGACGGGAACGAGGTGCAGGCCCTTGTGTTCGGCACGGTGGTTCCGTCGGTCGTCGAACCGAACATAGCCCGTGAAGTCTCTCTGCTGCCGCTCTTGCCGAAGGGCGTCCAGGCTTACACAGTGA
>DASWBC010000420.1:0-7845 GCA_036390815.1 Gemmatimonadaceae bacterium | reverse complement strand
CAAGGCCAAGGAGGCCGCCACAGCCGGGCAAGACACGATGCTGTTGCACGATCTCGCCGAGGCAAACAGGAACACCGCTGCGGCGACGGCACAGGACAATAGCCTCAACACCGTGAAAACGAGCGGTGGAACCGCTCCCGTTGGCGGGGAGGCAGCTCAGAATCGGCCGTCTGACACCAAGGTCATTCCGCGACCATTGCCGAGCGGAGGTGAGGTTCTGACGTCAGGGTCGAAGCTGACGGCTCCGACAAAGGCCAACGACGCGCCGGCTCCAACTACAGTTCCAGTCGATCGGTCGCCCGCGTCCGGCTTGCAGAGAGCTTCTCGCGATCCGTGCAACTCTCCAGCGCCGGTTGATCAGCGTTCCTGCCTGAATCGCGCGATAGCCGCGAATGACGCCGACTTGAATGGGACCTACCAGGAGCTGCTGGCCCAGGCTCGGAAATCGGGCGGATCCGAGCTGGAGAGCAGGTTTCAGCAGTCGCAGCGGGATTGGATCAACCAGCGCGATGCAGATTGTACCGCGCAAACGCAGACCGAGAATGGCAAGCTGTGGGCGAAAGCACGCGCGCGCTGCCTGGCCGACTATTCCACGAAGAGAACCGCCGAGCTTCAGCGGAATCTCAATAACCTCAGAGGGCAGTAGCGGAAGGCCTGACGTTATCGTCAGGCCTTCTCGCTCCTTTAGCTACCGGTTCGCTCTGTACTGCATTCCGGCGCTGGCCAGCGAACGGCCCTGAAGTAGTGCGTCGATCTCAGCCGCCGCGACAGGCCGCGGCGAGATCCAGCCATCGCCGATCGCGCGTGTTGGAACCGTGATGCTCGCGACAGTTCCAGTCGGACTGATCTCTACAACCGCGGTTGCATCGGTCACGCCCTGCATTCCGCTGTTGATGACCAGCACCCACCTGCCGACTGCCGGACGCTGCCAGCGGACGACGTACATGCCAGGCTGAGATCCGGCGCGGATGTCCAGCGGCGTGCTCTGACGCTTTCCATTCACCACTCCCTCGGCTGTGCCCGTCACGGTTTTCGCCATCAGGTCGCCGTGATGGTACGTGCGGACTGTGAGAAAGGCATCTCGCGAGCTGCGGTCGAACGGGTTGGCGGGGTACTCGATTGCGATCCACGGTGGTCCTGCCAGCGCCGTGCTGGACGCCGTAAGCGTGAGCGCGGTGACGAGTGCAAGGGTGCGAAGCAGTGCGCGATTCATGGCAATCTCCTGAAGAGGTTTTTCAAGCGCCTCTACGATGCCACGGACCCCTCAATGGTTTAAAGCGAATGACCCCTCAGAAGTTTAAAATCACTGACCCTCAATGGTTTGAGGACTTCGCTACTTCGCTCTCCGCAGAGTTACCGACCCCTTGAAAGTTCGCACGGAGACTTTCGCTCCACCCCCGCTCGCATCCATCGTCAGCTCCGCACCGCGGCCGAAGCGTCCGGGAATCGGGCTGTTCTTGGAGAGATTGTTGGCAATGGTTCCCGCGATAGTCACGACGGAAAACGACGCTGGCGTCTTATCTGGAATCGCGATGTCGATAGTGCCGCTGTGGGTATCGAAATCGAACGACCCGCTGCGATCCAGTGATCCGGAGAAGTTGATGTTGCCGGTAACGGTTTCGATCTTGGTGCGCTCGAAGGCTCCACCATCGACCTTCACAGCTCCGCTCACGGTGGAAAACGCCGCGTCGGAGCTGGCGCCCTGGAAGACGATGGTTCCTGAGGCGCTTTTGGCCCTGATCCACGGCGGTGAGCCCGTGATATGGATGTCTCCATCGATCGCTTCGGCGTTCAGTTCGTGGGGATTTCCCGTGACTTCGATAGTTCCGCTCACCACATACAGGTCGAGCCCGCCGTCGACTCCATTGACATCGATGTTTGCGGTAGCCGTCTTTACCCAGAGGCGGATGCGATTCGGTACCCAGACCTCGAGCCGGGTGGGTTTCGGATCCCGATCGTTCGCTGATTCCACGAACATCTTGGCGCCGGCGTAGCCGCCCCCCATGTAGAAGCTATCGCCCACACCCAACGTTCCACGCACCATTACGGTGTCTTTGTCCCACCCGTGCACGACAACGCTGCCGACCATGTTGACGATTCGGAGCGCGCCTTCCATTCCGAGCGGAAGCTTTCGCTCGACCTTCTTCTGGGCAAAGGCCGGTGACGACGAGAACAGGATGGCTGCCATTCCGAACATGCAGGCGCGACTCAGCGTTGCCCGGGCTCTCGATCGACCTCGATCCGTAACTACGCGAGCCTCAGCTTCCACGCGTCATCTCCGCTGTCCGGCGCATCAGGTCCATCTTTTGTCTGTACGTTCCCGACAGCATTTCGATCAGCATTTTGTTCGCCGGGTCGCGAGCGAGCGCGCTTCGCGCTTCGAGAATCGCTTCGTCGATCGTGCGGAGACTCGCCTTGAGCTGGGCGACGGTCTCCGGAGCCAGCGATGCTTCCTGCTGATCCAGGAGATCCTGCAGAGCAGCGACATTCCGCAAATAGGTATTCTCTTCGATTGTGAAGGCGACGAACGTAGCTGGTGTAGCTCCGCTCCCGGTATTGTTCGCGGCAGTGCGCAAGGAATCCGCGCCGGCGCCTCGCGAACTGAGATAGAGCGCGGTTCCACCAGAGGACAGGATGGCAGCCAGGACTACCGCGGCCGCCAGGACATACGGCCGCCGCCAGAAGCTTTCCGACGTCTCGTGCTTTGTTGCGAACGCCTCCTTATCACGATTGATCGCGGCGCGGATGTTCAGCCAGGCCTCGGCTGGCGGCTCAATTGATTTCGGCAGATCCGCAACTTGTGCGAGGATTCCCTTTAGGCTCTCCACTTCCGCGCCGCAGATGGCACACGTAGCGATATGATCGGCCACGGGGCCGCGCGCGTCTTCAGTCAGCTCGCCGGTGACATAATCGTCCAGTAGATGTCTGATCACTTCGTGTGTCATCGCTCCAACCTCTCTCTCAATAATCTGCGGGCACGGTGCAACTGCGCCTTGACCGTTCCAACGGAGACGCTCAGCTGTTCCGCGATCTCCTGGTGCTGGTACCCCTCGATATCGTGTAACACGAACGCGAGCCTCGCGCCCTTCGGAAGCGAAGCGATTGCGTTTTCCATATCCATCTTCAGTTCCAGGCCGCTCGATCGGGCGGCGCCGGCCAGCCGCGACGTATCGTCCATCGGCAGTACTCTCGCGGTTCTCCTGCTGTCGCCTCTCGCGTTCTCGAGCATCGTGTTGACCGCGAGGCGATGAAGCCACGATGAGAACGCGCAATCTCCGCGAAACGTGGAGAGCCTCCGCCAGGCCCTGACGAAGACATCCTGCATCAGCTCCGTCGCATCAGAGGAGTCACCGGACTTGAGACGCAGGCACAGCGCGAAGATCCGCCCCGAGTGCTCACGGTATAGCAGCTCGAAGGCATCGACATCACCCGACTGCGCGCGCCGGATGGTATCCAGCGCTGCAGCCTTCTCTTCACCAATCGTGGACGGGAAAGGTCCGATAGTGTCTGATACCACCGCGCTCGTCTTCATCTCAGCCGGGAGTAAGATGCCGGTAAAGCCTACCGGGTTGGAATCGCGGTGGGATCTCCTTACGACTACTCGATGTCGCCGCCGAGGTCGAATTTGGAGCGGGTAAGGGCAATTATGCGGTCGAGGCCGGCTTTCACTTCCGGTGGCAGATCGCGCCGCGCCATCAGGCGCTCCGCTTCCTGGCGAATCGAATCCAGCGCCTGCATGAAGTTTCCCTTTTTCAGTTTGCCGGTGTCGTCAGTCACTGGTCTTCTCCAAAACGATGAACTTTGCGTCGTCCTTCCCGATCTGTCGAAGCCATGTGATCAGATCGGTGACCCGGTCGGGAGGAAATATTCCCCGCGCGCCCAGGATCGTGCGCGATATCCGCAGCTCGTTCCCGGATTGCGTGTACTCGGAGGTGTAGCTGCCAAAAACGCTCGATGAAGAAACGCCGGGTGGAAGTCTCGCCTTCCACCCCTTCGGCAGCGTGATGCTCACCGTTGTCGCCGAGGCACGCGGTCCGAACACCTTGATGGCATCAATTGGAAACCGGCGCTTTGGCTCCTGTTCGAGAGCCGAGGCCATCGTCGCCATTCCCGCCATGCTGCCAAGAGGAATCGTGAGAATGTGGGTTCCTCCAGCATCGACCGCGGCTTTCGCGTTTCTGATCCGAAAACTCAATCGCGGGACTACTGACAGATTCTTGCCGTTGAAAATGGCCAGGCTATCGCCGTCCGCGCTCTCGAACAATCTGCGTGCGAGCTGTTTTGGCAAATCCGCCCGTTGCGCCGAATCGAGCGGATTCTCGAACAACGACCTGATCATCTCGGCGGAGCGACCCTTCCCCACTTCATCGTATCTTCCATTGAACATGCCGTCCTGGCCGAGAGCGCCGGTTATTCTGGTTTCTTCGCGGTTGGCGCTGATAGGCTCGAGCGGGAGAATCACTTCCTCAGCGCGACCGTCGGGGTGAACGACGACGGCGAATCCGCCCTGCTCGGATGAAGGGAGCTCACCATACGGTACGAGCTCCGCGGTCAGATCGGTGTATTGATACCCGCTGCCTTGTAGGACTCCGGCAATGGCATGATCGAACTGCGCAATCGACGGAAGATCTCGATCGGCACGAGCGTCCGAATTGAGCAGAACGGGCAACGCGGAGATGCCGATCTTGCCAAGCGCGGCGATGAAGAGTGTCACCTTGTCTTTGCAGTCCCCGAATCCCGTTTCAACAACCGTCTCGGGCGCGCGAGGCTGATAGCCTCCCATTCCCAATGCGATGGAGACGTATCTGATGTCCTGCGCAACCCAGCGGTGGATGGCGCGGACCGAGTCGCCTCGCGTCTTCGAGCCGGCCGTGATTTGCGCGATCTTGGACGCGACCTTGGGCGTGATCGCGTAGCGGGTCCTCGCATTATCGGCATACCACCTTGAGATGTCCGACCAGGCGATGTTTCCGCCAATTCTTATAGACTGGAATATCTGCGACGAGTCGCTCGATCCGAACGCCTCAAACTTTTCGGGAGGAAGATTCGCGGCGGACCAGCTGTAGATGTTTCGTCCGTTTCGGGCCACTACTTTCCCGGGGAAGTGCGGGTTCCGTTCCTTGATCCGAATGTGAAATGATTCGGGCACGTCGATGACGTAGTTGGATCTCATCGTCCTTGTCGCGGTGTTAACCGACCACGACGCCAGGAAATCTCCTGACAAGTACGGCTTGAGCTCCTCAGTGGTGTAGCTGTAATCGACAATCGATCCGATCTCTACTCCGGTGAGAGACACGCGGCGCACCTTGCGATCCGAGTAAACCGGGTCACCCATCTCCGCCGGAATGTCGGAGTCCTGGATGTGAGAAGGCTCGGTGCTGATCACCTTTCCGTTTGGGTCGACGACCCGAATCCAGTTCACCGTCAATTTTTCGTGGCCAGGACTGAACGAGAATTCCTGCTCGCGATATCGCCCCACAGCGTCTTCGTTGAGAACCTGAACGACCTGACGGTAGGTACGCGTGCCGCGTCCATCTGGTTCGAGTCGCAGTACGCCCTCATCGAGAAGCCAGACCGCCGCTTCATCCGGGTGCTCCGACGGCTTCACCGCGAGTCCGTACAGGGTATCCGGGCCCGCCGCCGTGACTTTGTTTTCGCCAGCTGGTGCACCAAGCGCATTCGAGCCACTGGATGGGGTGGGAGTCTGCGCGACGAGAGGCAACGAGGCGAAGAGAAGACAAAGGAGCGAATGAGCGCGCATCTAGGATTTATCCTGCGGTGACGAGTTTTTCCGACTTTGCGGAGGGTAGTTGCGGTGTCGCACGCCGTTCGCCGACCTGCTGGCGCCACATGGCATAGTAAAGGCCGGTTTGCCCGAGAAGATCATCGTGCTGACCTGTCTCGACGATCTTGCCGCGCTCGAGGACGTAGATGCGGTCGGCGTGCATCACCGTCGACAGCCGGTGCGCGATGAGAATTGTGATCACTTCGCGCGAGCTGGCAACTTCCCGCATCGTGCGACTGATCTCCTCCTCGGTGAGCGAATCCAGCGACGACGTGGCCTCATCGAACACCAGGAGATGAGGGTTGCGGAGCAGTGCACGCGCGATCGAGAGTCGCTGCTTCTCTCCGCCCGAGACCTTGACGCCGCCTTCCCCGATAAGCGTATCGAGCCCCTTGTCAGCCCGCGCCAGCAGCGCGTTAGCCGCGGACTTGTGCAGCACGTCGAGGCATTCTTCGTCGGTCGCGTGCGGATTCACGAACTTGAGATTCTCGCGGATGGTTCCAGAGAATAGCTGCGCGTCCTGAGTAACCAGACCGATCTGTTCGCGCAGCCGGTCCAGGTCGACGTCAGTGCCGTTTACTCCGTTGTAGAGAATCTCTCCCTGCCTGGGTTGGTAGAGACCGACCAGTAGCTTGACGAGCGTCGTTTTCCCCGCGCCGGAGGGCCCGACGAACGCAATCGTCTCGCCGCGGTTCACCTCGAAGGAAATATCAGTGAGTGCCGGGGTGCTGGCGCTCTGGTGCATGAACCCGACGTCCGCGAATTCCAGCTTCCGGATCTCCGTCACTGGAATCGGAGTCACTGGCTTTAGATCCTTGGGCGTCTCCAGAATCTTTCTGAAGTTGCCCAGTGACACTTCGGTCTCGCGGTAGACGTTGATGATGTTGCCCAGCTCCTGCATCGGGCCGAAGATGAAGAACGAGTAGAACAGGAGCGAGAAGAACTGGCCGACTGTGATCTTCTGGGTGAAGATCAGGTAAAGCATCAGGAAGAGGATGCACGTGCGCAGTAGGTTTACCGATGTGCCCTGGATGAAGCTCAGGCTCCGGATGTATTTCACCTTCTTCAGCTCGAGCTTGAGGATCTTCACCGTTGTCGCGTTGAGCCGCACGACTTCCTGCTCCGCGAGACCGAGGCTCTTTACGAGCTCGATGTTGCGAAGTGACTCCGTGGTGGACCCCGCCAGCGCCGTCGTCTCGGCCACGATCACCTTTTGTATGGTCTTGATGCGACCGCTCAGCATCCAGCTCAGCGTGCCGAGCAACGGGACGGTCGCCAGAAAAGCCGGCACGATTATCCAGTTCACCGAAAACGCGTAGATGATGACGAACACGACGCCAACCAGCGTCGTGAAGATGAGATTGATCGAGAGCGAAATGAATTTTTCGACGTCGGACCGCACCTTCTGGAGCTTGCCGAGCGTCTCGCCGCTGCGCTGATCCTCGAAAACAGAGTACGGAAGCTCCAGCGAGTGCCTGATGCCGTCCGAGTACATCTCGGCGCCAACCCGCTGGACGATGACGTTGACGTAATAGTCCTGGAAGTTCTTGGCGACGCGCGACACGAACGCGACGCCCATCGCCATGAGCAGCAGCTTTCCCGCTCCCTTGATGAACGTGCTCGTCTGGTATTCCCGGAAGCGCGTCGCGTAATCGTCGATCACGTGCCGGAAAATCAGCGGGTCCAGGAGCGAGAACACCTGGTTGGTTGCCGCCAGCACGAGCGCGAGGAGAATCAGCCCGCGGTACTTGCGCAGGTAGGAGAGGAGGAGATCCACACTCGGATACTATTGGAGTACGGCTAGACCCGCAATCTTGACAGGATGCAGTAGCCTTTCGATTGCTTGTTCGCCATGGTGCTCCGACATGCTGGCTGAATTGGGTGAGGACAATCTGTTCGGCAATCTCGATGAGGCACTCGACCGCTCCCGCGAGGCATGGCAAACACTAAGTCGATCGCGAAAATTGGGCATAGCCTATGCTGCCTCATTCGAGTAACTCCAACGGGCGAAGGCACTGATGATCGACGACAACCGCGACAAGCAGGGTGACATTCCGCCA
>DASWBC010000419.1:0-1570 GCA_036390815.1 Gemmatimonadaceae bacterium | reverse complement strand
TGACGCACGCCTGAGCACCTCGATTTCGCATCTCGCTGATGCCGGCACATCCCCACGCCGACTGGACGCACTGGGAATTGGCGCGGCGATGCCGTCGATCTTCGGCAGTACATTCAAGGCCGAGATTGCAGAGCGCCGCTTTGATGGTGGAAGCGGGCTGGGATGGGCGAGCGGATTGGTGAGGACGGGACCCGAGAGCAACGAGGAGCTGCGAGTCACGCACGCTCCCGGTGGAAGCGATGCGTTCGCGCGCGCTGCGAACGAAATCCTGGCGAACGTTTCCGAGAAGCTTTCCTCGCGTGCGATCGTGAGCGCGAGTGCGTGGCGTACGACCGACGCAACCTCGGTGTTCAGTGGCTTGAAGTCGAACGGCTTCTCTCTGCGTCCACAGTACGCAATCCGGAGTGGGACAACGATCGCAATCGAGGCGCGCTCGTACACCTTCGACGCCACCTCGAGACCGACCGCATCCAACAGCGGCGGTGGATTCGGCAGCCGCGACGATCAGCTCGGAATCAGCTTCAGCACGTATCTCCGACAGTACTACTTCAACAGCTCGGCTTACCTCGGCAACACGACGCGCAGCGTCGTCCTGGGAGGCTCGAGCACGGTGACCGATCGCTCACCACGGAACTACTGGACGACTAGCGCGGGCTGGTCCGGCGTCGGCGGAATCGTCGAGGTGCAGACGCGAATCGACCAGACGCGCGACCGCGGCGGCTTCGTCAATCAGCAGAACATGTTCGGAATTCGCGCCGAACAGGTAGTGCTTCCAGGGCTCGGTGGAATCCGCGGCGAGGGTGACCTTCAGCGCGTGAACTCCTTCGGCGGCGAGAACACCACGATAATGAGAGCGGGGATCGCGATTCCGCTGATGAACGGATTTGCCTTGAAGATCGACGCCGAGCGCAACTCCATCTTCCGTTCGGTGAGCGGGAGAGTCCCCTGGATTCTGGGAGCGCGCTTCGAGCACGCGTTGACAGTGCCGATGCTGCGAACGCCAGGCACGTCAGGGTACGTCTACGAAGATCTCAATGGCAATCAGCGCCGCGATCCGAACGAGCCCGGTATGCCTGGCGCGATCGTAAGACGCGGTGGCGAGACCGCGGTCGCGGACGCGTCCGGCAAGTATCGGGTGGCTGGCGATGCCAGGCAGCCGATATCGATCGACGAAGCCTCCCTGCCCGATGGTTGGACGGCAAGCGGCGCTGGTCGCGGAGATCTGAGCGTATCGCTCTCGACCACGGCCGAAGTCGAGCTGGTCGTCGCGCCTCGTTCAGGGATTTCGGCGGTCCAGGTGGACCTGAGCAAAGCCCACGTCATCGCGCGCGACAGCGTTGGCGGTGAATGGGCGGCCATCATGACGGGCGCGACGACAGCGACTTTTCAGGCGTTGCCGGTCGGAACGTACAAGCTCGAGTTCGATCTCTCGGAGCTGAGCGAGCCGCTCGTGCCGCGCGGCCCGATCCCGCTGTTGGTCGTCACGGGCAAGGATTCGAAATCGATCACTATCACGCTCGACCCCCGTCCGATACGCATGTGGAACGGATCCGCCGGCCGTAGCGGCGTA
>DASWBC010000418.1:0-2818 GCA_036390815.1 Gemmatimonadaceae bacterium | reverse complement strand
TGCAGGTGCCATGGTTGCGATTGCTCCGGCATGTGCGATTGCGCGTATCGGCTCCATCGCCCCAAACGCGATTGCCCATCCGGAAATCGATTCGCTGACCACCAGTCAGATCGACAACCTCGTGCTGCTGGGAAAGGTCTGGGGGTTCGCCAAATACCACCATCCCGGTATCACCGCCGGCGACGTGGACTGGGATGCGGACCTGCTCCGCATCGTGCCCGACGTTCTGAGAGCCCCCGGGCGCGCGGCCGCGACGACAACGATATCGAATTGGCTTGCGCGCCTGGACCCTCCGGCCGCGTGCAGTCCATGCGCCCGGATGCCCGATGATCCCAATCTCCGACCCAACCTGGATTGGATTCGCGACGAGCGCACCCTCGGACGCGCGCTGAGTACCCAGCTGCAGCGGATCTACAACAACCGTCGAGTCCAGGACGCTCAACGTTACGTGGCGTTCGCGCCGGACGTCGGCAACGCCGTTTTCACGAACGAAGAGGACTACGCCGAGAATGGATTCCCGGACGCCGGTCTCAGACTGCTCGCGCTGTACCGTTTCTGGAACATCGTCGAATACTGGTCTCCCTACCGTGACCTGATCGGAGAAGACTGGGATAAGGTGCTGCGCGAGTTTGTGCCGCGGGTCTGGACCTCGGCAAGCCCGGATACATATCGCCTGTCGATGATGGCGCTCATCGCTCGACTCCACGACGGACACGCAAATCTCTCGAGCTCATTGAGCGTTCGACCGCCGCGCGGTCTCTACGGGCTTCCGGTGAAAGTGCGTTTCGTCGAGGGGAAGGCGGTCGTTACAGGTTTCTCGCGCGAGCCTCCCGCAGACGGCGACGGGCTCCAGGTCGGCGACGTGATCTCGAGCATCGACGGGGTACGAGTCGACTCACTCGTAACCGCATGGGCGGCGTTCTACGGCGCGTCAAACCAATCGGCTCGGCTCCGGGACATGGCCCGCGCGCTAACGCAGGGCCAGCCGGGACTGGCAAGGGTGACCGTTGAGCGAGACCGCTCGAGCCTCAACTTGCGACTCCCGCGCGTTTTGCTCGATAGTCAGGATCGCACGGCGGGCATCACGCACGATCTCCCTGGCGAGACGTTCCAGCAGCTGACGGAGGATGTCGCGTACCTCAAGCTCTCATCGGTGTCCGCGGCGCAGGCAGACGAGTACATCCAGAAAGCCGCCGGCTCGAAGGTTCTGGTCATCGACATTCGAAACTACCCGCACGCATTCATGGTTTTTTCGCTCGGCGGCCACTTCGTCTCGCAGCCAACGGAATTCGCTCGTTTTACGTTTTCGTCGGCCGAGAACCCGGGAGCATTCACGTGGACCCAGCCAGTGTCGCTCAGTCCGGCACCGCCATTTTACAGCGGCTCCGTGGTCATTCTTGTGGACGAGACCTCCCAGAGTCAGGCGGAGTACACAGCTATGGCTTTTCGGTCCGCTCCTCATGCATTGGTGGTCGGAAGCACGACCGCCGGCGCCGACGGCAACATATCTCAGATCGTGTTGCCGGGCGGGCTCCGCACCGTGATCAGCGGGATTGGCGTGTTCTACCCGGATCGCAGGCCGACCCAACAGGTGGGAATCGTGCCCGATCTCGTGGTTCGCCCCACGATCGCAGGCATACGCCAGGGGCGCGACGAGGTGCTCGAGGCTGCAGTCGGTCGAGCCCTGGGTCGGCCATTCAGGTTACCGCGCCGATTGTTGCCGTGAAGCCACCGAGGGAATTCCAGGGAGCGCCCAATCGCCAAGCTGAGTCGTGTTTTGTAGCATAGATTCGCAAGAGAATTGAGGCGTTGGACTGCGACCACCCCGTCAAGCTCGTCGGAGACCTCTATGAGAGACTGCTCGATCCCCCTCACGAATCACGCCGGCGACCTTGCCAGAGTGGCGCAGGCGTTCGCCCGCCGCGGCGTCAACATCAAAGCTCTCGCGGGACTGTCCATCGGCGGCGCGGCGATGGCGCGCATCCTTCCGGATGATATCGTGGTAGCGCGGAGCGCGCTCGAGGCAGCGAACATCAAGTTCACGGAGAGCGAAGTCCATGTCGTATTGCTCGAGAACAAGGCAGGGGTACTCGCCAGCGTCACGAACCGGCTCGCCGAGGCGGGCATCAATCTGGAGGCAATTTACGTAACCGGCATTGCGGACGACCTGGTCGAGCTGGCGATCGTCAGTGACAATCCCAAGAAAGCAAAAAAGATTCTTGAAGAGTTCTGATTGAGTGAACCTGTCATCAACGTCTCGGAGCTGACGCGCCGCTTCGGAGCCAAGACGGCGCTGCACTCAGTAAGTCTGTCGATGCCCCGCGGGGCGGTCTACGGCCTCGTCGGCGCAAACGGGGCCGGCAAGACGACGCTCATCAAACACGTTCTGGGTCTGCTGCGGGCGGAAAGTGGTTCGGTGCGCGTCTTTGGGCTCGATCCCGTCGCTGATCCCGTCGCCGTCCTGTCGCGCATCGGCTATCTATCGGAGGAAAACGACCTTCCCGGCTGGATGCGCGTCGACGAGCTCATTCGCTACTCGCGCGCGTTCTATCCCGCTTGGGACGATGTGTACGCCGAGGAGCTGCGGCAGGCGTTCGCACTGGACCCCTCTGCCATAATCAGGAATTTATCCAAGGGGCAGAAGGCGCGGGCAGGACTTTTGATCGCGCTGGCACATCGCCCGGAATTATTGGTTCTGGATGAGCCATCGTCCCAGGCGGGATAGAACGCGCGCGAGTAGCGAATGAGCTCGTCGACGCGCATCCAGTCAGGGATATCGTTTTCCTCCGACAGATAGCCGATGCGTGACAGAACGGCG
>DASWBC010000417.1:0-2189 GCA_036390815.1 Gemmatimonadaceae bacterium | reverse complement strand
GCCTGCGCCCGGAGGCATCAATGAGAGACTGCTCCATCCAGCTCACGAATCATCCCGGTGACCTCGCCCGAGTGGCGCAGGCGCTCGCCCGCCGCGGTGTCAACATCAAAGCGCTCGCTGCAATATCCGTCGGCGGCACGGCGGTGGCGCGCATTCTCCCGGACGATATCGTAGTAGCGCGCAGCGCGTTCGAGGCGGCGGGAATCCGGTTCACGGAGAGCGAAGTCAATACCGTGCTGCTCGAAAACAAGGCGGGTTTACTGGCCAGTGTTACGAGCCGACTCGGCGAGGCGGGCATCAATCTCGAGGCGCTTTACGTAACCGGCATCGCGGATGACCTGGTCGAGCTGGCAATCATCAGTGACAATCCCAAGAAAGCAAAAAAGATTCTTGAAGAGTTCTGATTGAGTGAACCGGTCATAAGCGTCTCGGAGCTGACGCGCCGCTTCGGTGCCACAACGGCCCTGGCTGCTGTGAGCTTGGCCTTGCCACGTGGGGCGGTTTACGGCCTCGTCGGCGCAAATGGAGCGGGCAAGACCACGCTCATTAAACACATTCTGGGTCTGCTGCGGGCGGAGAGCGGCTCGGTGCGCGTCTTTGGCCTCGATCCAGTCGCAGAGCCGGTCGGCGTGCTGTCGCGCATCGGCTATCTGTCGGAGGAGAACGACCTCCCCGGCTGGATGCGCGTCGACGAGCTCATTCGCTACATGCGCGCGTTCTATCCTGCCTGGGACGACGCTTACGCGGAGGAGCTGCGGCAGGCGTTCGCGCTGGACTCAGATGCAAAAATCAAGAACCTCTCTAAAGGGCAGAAAGCGCGGGCGGGACTCTTGGTCGCGCTGGCGCATCGGCCGGAGTTGTTGGTTCTGGATGAACCGTCGTCCGGCCTCGATCCCATCGTTCGCCGCGATATTCTCGGTGCCGTCATTCGCACCATCGCCGATCAAGGTCGCACGGTGCTCTTTTCGTCGCACCTGTTGGAGGAAGTGGAGCAGGTCGCTGATCACGTCACGATGATCAACGAGGGCAGAATCGTCCTGAGCGGCTCGCTCGACGCCATCAGGGAATCACATCGCATCGATGGGCGCGTTCCCTCCCTAAATGAAATCTTCGTCGCTCGTGTCGGGACCTCCGCCGCCGTGGGTGCCGAGGTGTAAACCGATGCACACGCCTGCCGCGGCAGTGGCCTGGGAATTCCGACGACGGCATCGTTGGGGGCTCGTGGCCGTCGTCGTCTATCTGATCGTGCTCGCCGCGATCAAGCTCGTAATTCTCGAGCACGATTTCCCCATCGATTTCGATTCCCCCGAGACCTTCGCCTTCGTCTTCGTGGTGCCGTTTTCGTCGTATTTCACCTATTTCATCGCGGTCTTCACCTTCGGGCTCGACGGCGACATCACCGCGCGCCAATCGATGTACCCGGCGCGCATGTTCACTCGGCCGGTCAGCAGCGCCGCACTCGCATGGTGGCCAATGCTTTTCGGTGCCGCGGTGTCGGTGATCCTCTGGACCGCCACGCGCCTGCTCGCGTTCTGGCCCTCGTCCATCGAGGTGCCGGTCGTCTGGCCAGGCTTTCTGGCCGTAGTGCTGCTCGCCTGGGCGCAGGCGCTCACCTGGATGCCGTACGGATTGCCCGGGGTGCGCGTGATCGCCGTGATGCTCTGGCTCACGGCGATCGACACCATCGTGATTCTTGCGGTCCACTTCCGGGCGTCCGAGGCGCTCATGATCGCGTTCCTGCTGCCGCAGATTCCGCTTGCGTATCTTGTCGCGCGTAACGCAGTCGCGCGCGCGCGTCGCGGAGACGTACCCGATTGGAGCGGCGCGTTCACGTGGTTCGCGCGCATCGCGGCCGTCTCGAGACTGCGCAGGCAATTCCGTTCCGCGGCGGGCGCGCAGGCGTGGTTCGAGTGGCGCCTCAGCGGAAAGTCGCTTCCCGTGTGGGTCGCCATCATCCTCCCCTTCGAGCTGCTGCTGTTCTGGACCGCTGGCACCGCTTCCCCGCTCCTCCTCGAGTACCTCATCTTCGTGCTCCTCACGCCGATCATGATCGCCACCTTCGCTGCGGCGACGGTGAGCAAGCCGAGCGTGAACGTGAGCGATTCGTATGGCCTGCCCCCGTTCATGGCAACGCGCCCGCTGACCAACGCGCAGCTCATCGCGGCCAAGCTCAAGACGACGCTCGCGAG
>DASWBC010000416.1:0-3483 GCA_036390815.1 Gemmatimonadaceae bacterium | reverse complement strand
AAGCGCGACGGCGATGTACAAGCGACTGGTGGAAGACGCGGTGAAAGCGGAAGTAGTCGACGTTCAGTCACTGTCGCGCCACACCGACGAAGGCTTGATGCACAGGCTCGAGAGCGACAGGCCAACGCCCCTCCTCGCCGCGCTCAAGGAGCGCAGGCTTTACCAGCGCGCGGCGGAATGGCCGGCCGCGGAGCTCGATGACGACAAGGTCGAGTGGATTGCGACCGACAGAAAACGCGTCGCGCAGGCCGAGAACTCACTGGCCAGGGAGTTCGGCCTCGGGCCTGGAGAGCTCCTGCTGGACTATCCGGTGAAGACGCAGATGCTCGGCCTCGACATCCCGGTTCTCCGGCGGACCGGCAAAGTCGAGCGGCTTACCGGCGAGGGCTGGATCGGGACGATCAATCTGCCCTCACTCTCAGAGGAGCTTTACAAGAGCGCAAGATGGTTGCGCGTCTTCACCGCGACGCGCGCGAAGCTGGATCCGCGCCGCATTCTCGACGCCTTGGCACAACCGAGCTGACGTCCCGCGGGGCCAACTCACTGGAACGATCCTGACCCCAGGAGCGGAACAATCGTGGTAGATGGGCGTCATATCTATGTATGCGCGCACCGAGGTTTTTCGCCGCGTCTGCCGTCGCCCTTCTGGTTGCCGGCTGCGCTATTCCCGTTGGGGCACCGGCGCCTTCGCCGCCTGCTCGAGCGAGCGGCAGCGCGGGCAAGATCACCGGCGCGAGCCCGAGTGCGTACACCGACACTGAAGCCCGCATCTTCGATCTCATCAACGCGGAGCGGCGACACCAGGGATTGACAGCGCTCGCCTACAATCCGCAGCTGGATCGAATGGCGAAGATCCAGGCCGCGAATATGGCCCGGCTCCACAAAATGGCGCACACTCTCCCCGAATCGCAGCTACCAACACTCGGCGACCGGGCGGCATTCGTGGGGTATCCGTTTGGGAGGATGGCCGAGAATGTCGCGGAGGGGTTCCCGAATGCGGAAACGGTGGTCCAGGGCTGGATGGGCTCCAGCGGGCATCGCCACAACATCCTCAACGCCGACGTTATCGAGACCGGAATAGGCATCGCGAGGGCCCAGGGCGGTGGCCTTTACTTCTGTCAGGTCTTCGGCAGACGGTTAACCTCGCTGTAGACGGGACGGCGGCCAGCAACCCAAGGTTTATAGGGGCCTTTCCCACAGGGCAACTCATTGTCCCACAACGAGTTACTTCGTCGGCACGGATGAGGTTACGGAATGTGACCTTGGGCTTGTCAAAACCGTCCTAATTGCATGAGCCGACTCACGTTCGCTGCCTCCCTTCTGCTAGCAGTGTCCAGCTCGTCACTCGCACAGCAGGCAGCCTTCACAGCCAATGATACCGGTCCCGCCTCGGACGCAATCTTCGAGACGAAGGACGCGGCCATCGCCACGGCTGGTCTCATTCCTCTCTCCAAGACGCAGCTCCCCAAGGGTGAGCGCGAGGTGAGAATCTGGTACTCGGGTTTTGGAAACCCGCAGTATCTGGTCATCATCCGGCAGAAGGGGGCCAATGTCACCGGCCGCCTCATGCTCTGGTGGGATCAGTACTACGAGTCGAATCCGGCCTCGGCCGATGTTCGCGTCGACAACTTCGTCCGCAGGGGCTATGACTGCGGCCCGATCTCGAAGCGCGATTCGCACTTCGGTGAGGACCGGTGGATCAGCTCGATCTGCGAAGCAAATCTGAAGGGGAATCCGGAATGGAAGGCATTCCTTTCCGAAGTGGAAGCGCATGCGCTTTCGCAGAGCGGCGACGTCACGCCTGCTGACGATCAGACCGGCGACGAGAACTGGGGAATCACCGTCGAGCGCAGGTCTGGCTCCATCTATGGTGTTTCACACTACCATACGGCTCTGACGCTTGGTGCTCCTGAACCCGGCCGCGGTCCGAAGCTGCAGGACATGGTCGGCGATCTTGCTGCAGCCGCAAAGCGCGAGCCGGTCATCGCTCAGAAGTAGAGAGTCCTCCCCGAGGGAAAGGGGATCCAAGTACTGAGTACCCAGTCGGTGAGTTGGTCCGTTATCACTGGTTACCAGTAAGCCGCAACCACTGAAAACCACTGACCAGACTTATGACTCACCACTGCCCACTCAAAACTTGGATCCCCCTTAGGCTCGGGCAGAATCCAGTTAGCATTTTAGTCGCGTAGCTGCGGCAGCCTTTCAAACAGCGCCAGCGACTGCGGATTCGCCAGCGCCTCCGTGTTCTTCACCGGACGGCCGTGAATCACCTCGCGTACCGCCAACTCGCTGATCTTTCCGCTGATCGTGCGCGGAATATCCTCGACCTGAATGATCTTCTTCGGCACATGAAGCGGCGTCGTGTTGTCTCGGAGGGCTTTCGCGATGCGCTCGCACAATGCCTCGTCGAGGGTGAGGCCCGGTTGCAGCTTCACGAACAACACAATGCGCACATCGCCGGGCGGTCCGCCCTCGATCTCCTGACCCACCGCCACGCTCTCGACTACCTCCGACAGCTGCTCCACCTGGCGGTAGATCTCCGCCGTTCCAATGCGCACGCCGCTGGGGTTGAGAGTAGCGTCGCTCCGCCCGTAGATGATATACCCGCGATTGCGCGTGATCTCGGCCCAGTCGCCGTGCCGCCATACGTCCTGGAAATACTCGAAGTAGGCGGCGCGGTATTTCGCGCCATCGGCGTCGTCCCAGAACGCCACCGGCATGCTCGGGAAGGGACGCGTACAAACGAGCTCCCCGGGAATTAGCCTCACCGGGCGGCCGCGCTCGTCCAGCACATCGACCGCCATCCCGAGACCGGGGGTCTGAATCTCGCCGCGATAAACCGGCAGAATCGGGTTGCCCAGCACGAAGCAGGAGATGATGTCGCTTCCACCGCTAATGCTGGCCAGGTGCAGGTCCGTCTTGATCTTCTTGTAGACGTAGTCGAAGCTGTGGTCCGCCAGCGGGCTGCCCGTCGATAGAATCGTTTTCAGCTTCGACAGCTCGTGAGACTTGCGCGGCTCCGTGCCGGACTTCTCCAGCAGCGCCAGATATTTCGCGCTGGTCCCGAAGACGGTGACGCCTTCCTGATCCACCATGTCCCAGAGCATTCCAGGCGTCGGCGCGAGTGGAGCGCCGTCGTAGAGCACCACCTTCACGCCAACGGCGAGCGAGCTGACGAGCCAATTCCACATCATCCAGCCGCAGGTCGTGTAGTAGAAAATGCAGTCTTCGCGCTTCAGGTCCGTATGGAGAATCAGCTCTTTCAGATGCTGAAGGAGCGTTCCGCCCGCGCTATGCACCATGCATTTGGGCAGGCCGGTCGTGCCCGACGAGTACATGATGTAAAGCGGATGATCGAACGGATACCGCTCGAAGTTGAGCGTCTTCGGATCGGGTGGCTCGACCGGGGTGGGGGCAGCTGGAGTCATCTTCACTCCATGCGGTGGCGTCGCTCTCGAGCCGCGGGCAGGCGTCAGCCTCGAG
>DASWBC010000415.1:0-1755 GCA_036390815.1 Gemmatimonadaceae bacterium | reverse complement strand
AATGGAGCGACGGGCGTCCTCGCCCGTCCACCACGAACGTTTACCTTATAGAGAAACCATGCCCACGACCCAAGACGACCTGTTCACCGCTCTCGATCTGCCCTCCATCCGTTCCCAGTTTCCGTCCTTTGCCGAAACTGTGAACGGCCACCCAGCCGCGTATCTCGACGGCCCGGGAGGAACGCAAGTACCGCAGCGCGTAATCGACGCGATCACCGATTACCTGAAGCACGCGAATGCGAACACCTGCGGCGCGTACCTCACCAGCCGCCGCACCAACGAAGTCATCGCCAGCGCCCGCGCCGCCATGGCCGACTTCTTCGGATGTGACGCCGACGAGATCGTCTTCGGCTTCAACATGACGTCGCTTACGTATGCGATGAGCCGCGCGATCGGGCGCGAACTGGGGCCGGGCGACGAAATCGTCGTCACCCTCCTCGATCACGACGCCAACTTCTCCCCTTGGCAGGCGCTCGAAGAAAAAGGTGTGACCATCCAGCGGGTCGCGTTCCGCGCAGCGGACTGCACGCTCGATATGGACGACCTGGCTCGCAAAATCAATCCGCGAACCAAGGTGGTCGCGGTCGGCTACGCCTCGAATGCTGTCGGTACCATCAATCCAGTGCAAGAAGTGGTACGCAGGGCGCACCAAGTGGGCGCGCTCGCCTACATCGACGCGGTGCATTACGCGCCCCATGGCCCCATCGACGTGCGCGCTCTTGATTGCGATTTCCTGGTCTGCTCCAGTTACAAATTCTTCGGACCGCACATGGGCGTACTCTACGGAAATCGCGAGCACTTAAAACGTCTCCATCCGTACAAGGTGCGCGCCAACACCAACGAAAGCCCGAATCGCTGGGAGTGGGGCACGCTCAATCACGAATGCATCGCCGGCATCACCGCCTGCGTGGATTACATCGCTGACCTCGGCCGTCACGTGAATCCGTCGGTGTCCTCGCGCCGAGCTGCGATTCTGGCAGCTTACCAAGAGATCGTGCGCTACGAGCGCGGATTATGCGAGCGGCTGTTGCAAGGCTTACGCACCATGCCGGGCGTGAAGGTATACGGCATCACCGACCCGATGCGGTTCAGCGAACGCTGTCCGACCATCGCTCTACGCGCATCCGGACACACACCCCTCGAGCTTGCCACCAAGCTCGGTGATCGAGGCTTCTTCACCTGGGACGGGAACTACTACGCGCTGAATGTCACCGAGCAGCTCGACGTCGAAAAAGACGGAGGGTTCCTGCGCATTGGATTGTTCCACTACAACACAGTGGAAGAAGTGGACCGCCTGCTGGCCGCCTTGCGCGAAATCCTCGCCGCGTAAACAGAATCGCGTAGGGACAGGCGCCGGGGTCCCCATCGCACCCGGTTTTGGCGCGATGGGGTGGAGGTGCCCTCGCCTGTCCGGCCGGGCGCGGCCCGGCTGCTCCAGCTATCCCCCTCGCCGGAACTCCTCTACATCGCCAGCCTTCGCCATCAAAACCACGGTAGTCATCCCCACGAAAAGCCCATGCTCGACCACTCCCGGCATCTCGCTGAGGGTTCGACCCAGCGCCGCCGGGTCTGGAATCTGCCCAAAGTGGCAATCGAGAATGTGATGCTTCTCGTCGGTGAGATACGGTCGACCCGAGCCATCCTGCCGTTGAACGACTTTCGCGCCGAGATCGGAAATCTTTTTCGCGATCAGCCGCTCGGCGAAGCCGATCACTTCCACCGGAACCGGGAATTTGCCAAGCATCCGCACCTGCT
>DASWBC010000414.1:0-1898 GCA_036390815.1 Gemmatimonadaceae bacterium | reverse complement strand
GTTCTTCAATTTCACGGCTGCGTTCACGGCGGGCGAGCTGGTGGCGAAGGCGATCCAGACGGGGATCATCCGGACGGAGATCGTCACGCCCAACGTGATTCTGGCCGGGCTGCTGGGCGCGATCGCCTGGAATCTCATCACCTGGTTCTATGGAATTCCGTCGAGCTCGTCGCATGCCCTCATCGGTGGTTACGCCGGGGCCGGAGTGGCGAAGGCGGGGTGGAGCGCGATCACCTGGGGCACCAAGTGGACGCAGACGCTGTCCTTCATCGTCATCTCGCCGCTGGTGGGAGGGTTCGCCGGATTCATCCTGATGGTCGCGGTGTATTGGATCTTCAGGAACATGGGGCCGGCGCGGGTGGATCGGTTCTTCCGCGCCGCACAGCTCGCCAGCTCGGCGCTGCTCTCGCATGCGCATGGCGCAAACGACGCGCAGAAGACCATGGGGATCATCGTCGGTCTGCTCGTGTCGGTGAAGCCGCTGACGGCCGCGCAGACGGGAGTTTTTCGTCATCTCTACGTGGTGGGGGATGGAATCCCGCTCTGGGTCAAGATGGGAGCTTACTCCGCCATCTCGCTCGGCACTTTTTTTGGCGGGTGGCGGATCGTGCACACGATGGGCTCGCGCATCACGCGTCTCCGCCCGGTGAGTGGATTCGCGGCGGAGACCGGTGGGGCGCTCGCGATCACGCTCGCGACGCACTACGGAATTCCGGTGAGCACGACGCACACGATCGCGGGGTCGATCATGGGCGCCGGCGCGACCTACCGGTTTTCGGCGGTGAGGTGGGGCATCGCGCGAAGAATCGTCTGGGCCTGGATCATCACGATCCCGGCGTCGGCAACAGTCGCCGCACTCAGCTACTGGGCGCTCGCTGCAGGCGGCCTCCGTTGATGTGATCTTCCTCGTGGTGGTGCTTGATCTGCTTTCCTTCCGCGAGGTAAACGGCGTCCTCGCCGATGTTGGTCGCCAGGTCTGCGATCCTCTCCAGGTTCCGCCCCACCAGTAGCAATTCCAGCGATGGCGTGATGGTCTTCGGGTCGGCCATCATGTGCGTGAGCAGGACCCGAAAAACGGAATCGTGAAGCGAGTCGACCACGTCGTCGTCCTTGCACACCTTTCGTCCGAGCGTCCCGTCCGCCCTGATGAATGCGTCGAGCGACTCGCCCAGCATCTTGCGCGCCCTCCGCGCCATGACCTCGATCTCGGGAATGCGGATATTCACCTTTGGCTTGTCGGCGAGGCGCAGCGCGGATTCCGCGATGTTGACCGCGTGATCGCCGACGCGCTCGAGGTCGTTCGACACCTTGATCGCACCGATGATGAAACGGAGGTCGCGGGCCATCGGCTGCTGCAAAGCCAGTAGCTCTACCGCCGCCTGTTCCACTTCTATCTCCAGCCGGTTCAGGTCCGGGTCACCATTGATCACGAGGTTTGCCTTCTCCCGATCGCGATTCATCAACGCCTCGACGGCGAGGTCGGTGCGCTCCTCGGCCTTTGACGACATGCTGAGCAGCCTTTCCTTGAGCGAAGAAAGCTGATCGTGAAAATGCCGGAATCCTGCGGCGCTCGAGTCAGGTGTCATCCAAATCTCCCAGTGATGTATGCTTCGGTGCGTTCCTCTCGGGGGCTGGTGAAGATTTGCTCCGTTGATCCGAACTCGACCAGCTCACCCGAAAAAAAGAACGCTGTGTATTCGGACGCCCTTGCCGCCTGCTGCAGATTGTGCGTCACGATGATGATCGTCAACTCCCTCTTCAGCTCATATACGAGCTCCTCGATTCGCTGAGTGGAGCTCGGGTCGAGCGCGCTCGCCGGCTCATCGAGAAGGAGCACTTCGGGCTGGTTGGCCAGCGCGCGCGCGATGCACACACGCTGCTGCTGGCCCCCGGAGAGT
>DASWBC010000413.1:0-2277 GCA_036390815.1 Gemmatimonadaceae bacterium | reverse complement strand
CCTTCGCTAATCGGATCGATCTATATGAAGAAACGCACCAAATGGACAGTCGCCGGCGCCATCGCTCTCGCGATCGTGATCATCGGCGTCACCAGCGCGATGAAAGGCCGCAACAAGGCGACCGAAGTCCGCATGGAGAAGATTCAGAGGCGTGATCTCGTCGCTTCGGTGACTGCGAGCGGGCAAGTACAGCCTCACACCAAGGTCGACATCAGCGCCGACATCAGCGGACGCATCGTGCGCCTGGCAGTGAAAGAAGGCCAGATGGTGACACAGGGCCAGTTCCTTCTCGAGATCGACCCCTCGCAGTATCGGGCGAGCGTGGAGAGAGCGACCGCAGCCGTCGCCTCGGCGAGATCGCAGGCGGCGCAGGCGAAGCCTGCCATGGCCCAGGCTCAGCGTAACTTCGACCGTTTGATGGCGCTCAAAAAAGCAAATCCGACGCTGGTGTCCGATGAACAGATCGAGCAGTTGAGAACGCAGGTCGAAGTGAATCAGGCCACGCTGGAGGCTGCGAACCACGCCATCGATCAGGCGACGGCGTCGTATCGGGACGCGCAGTCGCTCCTGAGCAAGACGACCATCTCCGCTCCGATGAGCGGCCGCATCACGCGGCTCAGTGTCGAGCAGGGCGAGACCGCGATCCAGGGAACGTTCAACAAGGACGCGGCGACGATGCTCACGATCAGCGACATGAGCGTCCTCGAGACGAAGGTCAAGGTCGATGAGACCGATGTCTCGCGAATCAAGATCGGCGACTCGACGGTGGTCCAGCTCGATGCTTTCCCCGATACGACGTTCGTCGGCCGGGTTTCCGAGATTTCCAACAGCTCCGTAAAGGGTGCGGGCACCGGCGGTACCGGCGGCGCGACCGATCAGGCTATCGACTACGAAGTGACGATCCAGCTGCTCAATGTTCCGCCCGACACGCGGCCAGATTTCTCGTCTACGGCGAAGATCATCACGTCGACCCGGAACAACGTCATCGCGATTCCGATCATCGCGCTAACCGTCCGCGAGGACAGCGTCAAGCCCGACACTTCGCTCACGCTGGCGAAGAAGGCGCCCTCGAAAGAAGTCGGTAAGCGCGACGTCGAGGGTGTGTTCGTGATCGGATCGAACAACAAAGTCACCTTCCGTCCCGTAAAGGTTGGTATCGCGGGTGAGAAGTACTTCGAGGTTCTGAGTGGCCTCAAGGAGGGCGAGAACATCGTCGGCGGTACCTACCAGGCTATCCGCGAGCTCAAGGACGGCACAACGGTGCGCGCACAGAAGGACCAACCGAAGAAAGCCGGCGAGCCGGCGAAGGCCTAATGCCAACGACTGATGAAATTCCGCTCAGCACCACCGCTGAGCGGCAGGTAATTACGACCGAAGCCGGCGCCGTTCCGGATAAGGAGTGGGTCATCGTCACTCGCGGCCTGAAGCGCGATTACGACATGGGCGGCGAGATAGTGCACGCGTTGCGCGGAGTCGACATCGCCATCCGCCGCAACGAGTACGTCGCGATCATGGGCCCCTCGGGCTCGGGAAAGTCGACGCTGATGAATCTGATCGGCTGCCTCGACACGCCGAACGCGGGCGAGTACTGGCTGAATGGCGAGCTTGTTTCCGACAAGGATGAGGACGAGCTCGCGCGCGTCAGGAATCGTGAGATCGGCTTCGTGTTCCAGACCTTCAATCTGCTGCCGCGCGCCACCGCGTTGCACAACGTCGAGCTGCCGCTGGTGTACGCCGGCATCGGATCCGACGAGCGGAGAAAGCGAGCCACGGAAGCACTCGAGCGCGTGCAGCTCGGAGATCGAATTCAGCACCGTCCGAACGAGCTTTCGGGCGGTCAGCGCCAGCGCGTCGCGATCGCGCGCGCGCTGGTCAATCAGCCATCCATCCTTCTTGCCGACGAGCCGACGGGAAACCTCGACTCGACCACATCGGAAGAGATCATGCGCGTCTTCGAGGGCCTGGCCGAACAGGGACAGACCGTCATCATGGTTACCCACGAGTCGGACATCGCGGCCCACGCGCGACGCGTGATCGTCCTGCGGGACGGCTCGGTCGCCAGCGATGAAAAGCGCGCGACCTTCATCAAGGCAGCCGGAATCGCCCCGCCAGATCTCAACAGGAAAACCTGACCGTGCCGTTCGTCGAGGCAATCTGGCTGGCTCTGGCGCAGATCCGCGTGCAGAAGCTGAAAAGCTTTTTCACGCTCCTCGGCGTTACCATTGGCGTGATGTTCCTGATCGCGGTCATTTCGATCGTGCAGGGCATGAGCAGCTA
>DASWBC010000412.1:0-3279 GCA_036390815.1 Gemmatimonadaceae bacterium | reverse complement strand
GAATTGTTGAGACCCTTGAGGCCGGCGGGAAGCACGCTGGCAATCGCTGTCAGCCCGAGTATGACCAGCGGAGACGCAAGGACGGCCAGCATCACCATGCGGATCTCGCGACTCTGAATCTTCTTGCCCAGGTATTCGGGGGTGCGTCCGACCATCAAGCCCGCGATGAACACGGTGAGCACTACCATCAACAGCATACCGTACATTCCCGCGCCCACGCCACCGAACACCACCTCGCCGAGCTGGATGTTGACGAGCGGAACAAGTCCGCCGATCGCGGTGAAGGAGTCATGCATGGCGTTCACAGCTCCGCACGATGCGTCCGTCGTGATCACGGCAAAGAGGGCGGAGTTCGCGATTCCGAAGCGGACTTCCTTTCCTTCCATGTTGCCGCCGGACTGGAGCGATGAAGCCTTGATGTCGAGTCCTTCAGCGGCATGGATGGGATTACCCCGGGCCTCGGCCCAGTAGGCCGTTGTGGTGCCCGCGAAGAAGAGAATGAACATCGCGGCCCACACAGCCCATCCATGCCGCTGATGCTTAACCATTCGGCCGAGCGTATAGGTCAGACCTGCCGGAATCACGAAGATCGCGATCATCGACAGGAAGTTGGACCATGGTGTCGGGTTCTCGAACGGATGGGCAGAGTTGGCGTTGAAGAATCCACCGCCGTTGGTGCCGAGCTGCTTGATGGCTTCCTGGCTGGCGACGGGACCCATCGCGATCGTCTGCTTGGCGCCTTCGAGCGTGGGGACCGTGAGGTACGGGCTGAAGTTCTGAATCACTCCTTGCTGCACCATCAGCAGCGCCAGCACGAGCGAGAAGGGGATCAGGATGTAGAGTGTGCCCCTTATGGTATCGACCCAGAAGTTGCCGAGCTTGCCAGCAGAGCGCCTTGAAATCCCGCGAATGACGGCTATTGCGATGGCAATTCCAACCGCGGCCGACGCGAAGTTATGCATCGCCAGCTGCGACATCTGCGAGAGATACGACATCGTCGACTCGCCGGAATACGACTGCCAATTGGTGTTCGTCGTGAAAGATGCTGCCGTCTCGAACGATTGCCTGTCCACGACGCCAGCGAAGTGCTGCGGGTTTAGTGGGAGCCTGCCCTGCAGCCTCAACGCGACATAAGTGATCAGCATGGTGACGACGCTGAACAGAAGCATGCCCACGGCATAACTCGTCCAGTGCTGATCTTCCTCTTCATCGATGCCGCAGATGCGGTAGATCGGACGCTCGAGGAACCCGAGCCAACGGTACGAGCCGTCGTAGACCTTGAGCATGTAAATGCCCACCGGCTTCGTGATTGCGAACAGCACGACACAATAGAAGAGGATCTGGACCCAGCCGTTCGCCGTCATCAGAACTTCTCCGGATGAAGCAACGAATAGAACAGGTAGACGAGCAGCAGGATCGTCGCGACAGCGGCGACGATGTTCTCAGCGTTCATCTTTCCCCCGCATGTCAGCATCGTCTTCGCGGCCGAGCACGGCACAGGCCCGCACGTAGCCGATCAGTGCGGCAAATGCGAACAGGGTGAGAGCGAGGTACAGCATGTCGATCATGGTCTCCTCATTGTGGAGCGCGTGGCATTTCATTGCGCGCCATACTGTGGATCACATGATACGAGCGCAGGCGTTAAGGCCGCACAAAGAACCGGGCGACGACTACAAAGATTTTACAAAGGGTAGCACGCTCGTCGCAGGCGCTACGACAGTCGTTGGCGGTGGCCGCTAGCTCGGAGTGGACGCGGCGGGCAGTCTGAGCTCGAATACGGATCCACCGCCGTGCCGATCACTATATCTGAGCGTGCCGCCTTGCGCTTCTGCAAGCCGACGCGCGATGGAGAGCCCGAGTCCGGCCGAGCCCGCGTCGGCGACTCGTCCAGCCGGTCGATAGAAAGGCGTGAACATTCGATCGCGCTCACTCGCGGGAATGCCGGCACCGCGATCGGCGACGCGAAAAACGATCTCTCCGTTGTCGAGACCACCGGACACATCGACCGGAGTGTCGACCGGTGCATACTTGAGCGCGTTGTCGACCAGGTTGGCGAGGATACGCAGAGAGTGCACGAAATCGAAGCGGCCCAGAGAGAGCGAGGAGGGATCGTCGAGAGCGACCTTTAGCCGGTTCCGATCCGGCCGGCCGGACACATGCTGCACAACGGCACCGAGCAGATCGTCGGCGGCGTTCAGCTGAATGTCGAGCGGCAGCGCGCCGCCGTCGAGGCGAGCGACGTCCAGCAGGTCAGTAACGAGACGATTGAGTCGATCCGCCTGCTCCTCGATTATCAGCGTCCGCTCGTCGCCAAGTGGCTGGAGCTCGTGGGCGAGACCCTTGATCGTAGTCAGCGGGGTTCTCAGATCGTGCGAGAGCGAAGCAAGCAGCGCATCCTTGAGCTTGTCCGCCTCGCGCAGCGCCTCCGCCCGCTCCACCGCCGCGCGCTCCGCGCGGGCACGATAGAGAAGCTCGGCGGCGACGAGGCTCGTTATGAGAAACGCGACGAGAACGACCCAGTCGAGCGGATTGCGAAGCAGCAGGGTGTTGTACGGCGGAAGGAAGAACCAGTCGAATATGAGGAAAGCCACGATCGCGATCGCCACGCCGAGGATACGACCACCCGATGCGCTGGACGCGAGGACGACGAGAAGAAAAACCAGCGCCACGTGAGCCTTGTCGAGATCCTCTCTGAACGCGAACAGGATCGCTGCCGCGGCCACGAGGCTGGCGAAAGCCAGAGTCCACACCACCCGTCGGGAACTGACCCAATCGCGGCCGATTCTGGTCACGGCAGGAATTGGTTTGCCCACAGGGCTAATCACACAAAGCGAACCGATACCCGACTCCCGGCTCGGTGAAGATGTAGCGAGGACTCAGGGGATCGGGCTCGACCTTGCGCCGAACGTTCGCAACGTGAACGCGCAAATACTGTTGCGCGTCGCCGTACGCTCGGCCTGGCCAGACCGCGGAGAAAAGCTGCCTGTGCGTCATCGTCTTCCCGGGATGCGTCATCAGGAATCGCAGCAGCTCCCATTCAATGGGCGTCAGGTGAACCAGCGCACCGCCGCGCGTGAGCGTGCGGGCATCGAGATCCATCTTCAGATCGCCGCATAGTATAGTGGTAGCTCCGTCCGATTTGCGCGCGGCCGTCCTGCGTAGCAGCGCTCGCACGCGCGCCTTCAGCTCGATGGTGCTGAATGGCTTCGTGACATAGTCGTCGGCACCGGCATCGAGCAGGGCGACCTTCTCCTGGTCCGAGTGTCGTGCCGACAGGAC
>DASWBC010000411.1:0-5328 GCA_036390815.1 Gemmatimonadaceae bacterium | reverse complement strand
GGATTTCTCGAGGGTGTGGATGTCGTCACGTACGAATTCGAGAGCATCCCTGTCTCGACGGTGCGATTCGTCGCCGAACGAATCAAGGTTTTCCCCCCTGTTAAGGCGTTGGCGACCGCGCAGGACAGGCTGCTGGAAAAGCAGCTCTTTACCGATCTGGACATTCCCACTCCTCCCTTCGCTCCAGTAGACCAGATCCAGGATCTTCAGCGCGCTGCCGCGCGTATGGGGTTGCCGGTAGTCCTCAAGACCCGCAGAATGGGCTACGACGGAAAGGGACAGGCCGTGATCCGAGACGCGGCGTCGCTCGAAGCGGCCTGGCAGCAGCTCGGGGGATCATCGCTCCTTGTCGAGAAGTACGTCGAATTCCAGCACGAGCTGTCCGTGATCGGCGTCCGTAACACCGCGGGACGTGAGGTATTCTATCCGCCGATCGAAAACGTCCATCGGGAAGGAATCCTGCGACAATCGACGGCGCCGGCGCCGAGTGTGACACCGCAGCTCGCCGCGGTCGCGACTGAATATTGCCGGCGGCTGATGGATCGCCTCGCCTACGTTGGCGTTCTCGCCCTGGAGCTTTTTTCGGTCGACGGGGAATTGTTTGCGAATGAGATGGCGCCCCGCGTCCATAACTCGGGTCACTGGACCATCGAGGGCGCTGAGACAAGTCAGTTCGAGAATCACCTGCGGGCTGTGTTGTCGCTGCCACTCGGGGCCACGACTCCACGCGGAACCTCCTTGATGTTCAACATTATCGGACACATTCCGCCTCTTGAGCGCGTAGTGGCGATTAAGGGAGCCCACCTCCACCTCTATGGGAAGGCACCCACCGAGAAGCGGAAGGTCGGTCACGTTACGCTCGTAGCTGAGTCCCCAGCGGGCCTGGAGCCGGGCTCAGGCGAGCTTCGGCTCGCCCTGGGCCTTGGGGTCGGCGACACGTGATTTCACGGGCGGGGGCCCCAGCGAGGTCGCCGAAACGCCCCCGAAGCCGGTTCAAACCAATGGACCGGGCCGGACTGTCATATCTGCAGCCACAGGAAAACCCGATTGTCCCGCATTCAAACCTTTGAGCCCTTTGAGCTATCCAATCACGCAACAAGACAGGGACAACGAACGAATGGCGGCGGCATCCAACCTGGCACACCTAGCAATGGGTGATTCCACTGACGTGGCGCTAGCCGCGGGTGGGGACCGTCAGGCCTTCGAGCGACTGTACCAGGCGCACGCGAACAGGGTGTTCTCGCTCTGCGCGCGGATGTCAGGAAGCAGGGCGAAGGGTGAGGAGCTGACGCAGGATGTGTTCGTGAGGACTTGGGAGAAGCTCCCGCAGTTCAGGGGAGAGAGCGCATTCTCGACCTGGCTGCACCGCCTGGCGGTGAACGTGGTGTTGAACGCGCGAAAGAGCGAGGGCAAGCAAGCCTCGAGAACGGAAGAGGGCGATGTCGACGACGAGCGGTGGGATCAAACGGCCCGCGCTCCGATGTACGTCGAGCGGATGGACCTGGCGGATGCGATATCGAGGCTGCCGGCGGGAGCACGAAAGGTCTTCGTGCTCCACGATGTCGAAGGTTTCAAGCACGAGGAGATTGCGGAGATGATGGGAATCACCTCGGGCGGGAGTAAGGCGCAGCTGCATCGCGCGAGACTTCTTTTGAGAGAGGCACTGGAACGATGACGAGCTCCAACATGAACTGCGAAGCGTTCGATGCCGCGCTCCCCGACTATCTCGAGGGAACGCTGGACGACTCGCGTCGCGGTTCGGCCGAACGGCATTTGAGCGAGTGCGTGCGGTGCGCCAGTCTGCTGAGAGATATCGAGAACATCAGCAAGGAAGCGGCGGCGATGCCGGACCTCGTTCCGTCGCGCGATCTGTGGCAGGGGATCGAGGCGCGCATAGCTGCGCCGGTGATTCCGCTTGCCGCTAGGCCCGAGCGTCAGAGACGCCTCGTGCCGGCGTGGATGGGAGTCGCAGCGGCGGCGCTGATCGTGAGCACCGCGGGAATCACCTACATGCTGACCGCGCACTCGCTGCGGCCCACGCAGGGCAGCGCTGTCGCCCAGGTGAAGCCGATCGACAATCGGCCGCAAACGAATGCCGGCTCGGATTCCCGAGTGACTCCGGGCTCGAACGCGCCGTCGCCGGTCGATGTTGGTGGCCCGGGCATTGAGCCCGCTGCGACATCACGCGTCGTCACAGGGGCCGCGCCCCCGCGTCAGGGCGGCATACCGGCCCGTCTCGCTAGCCAGTCCACAGCTGACCGCGAGCATTCCGATCTCGTGTACGGAAAAGAAATCCAAATGCTCCAGAACATCGTGAGTCAACGGAGGGCCCAGCTCGATTCCTCGACGGTGGCGATAATCGAGAGGAATCTTCAGATCATAGATGCTGCAATCGCGCAGAGCAGGGCGGCACTCGCCAGAGATCCGGCCAGCCACATGCTCGACCAGCAGCTGACACATGCGCTCGACAAGAAGGTCGAGCTTCTACGTACGGCGGCAATGCTGCCGGCAAGCACATGAAAATGAAAAACCGAATCCAACTTTCGCGGCTCGTCGTCGTAGCGGTCGCGGCAATGGCTCTTCCACTAACTGCCAGGGCCCAGGACGAGCCGGGCGTGCAGATACGGGGCCTCACTCAGATAGACACTACAGTGAGACTGGATCGCGGCGGCGCCGTGGATCTCTCACTCATTTCCGGAAAAATCCGCGTCACAGGCTGGGATCGCGCCGACGTCAAGATTTCCGCGTCCATCGAGAGCGGGCTGCTGCGCTTCACTGCGAACTCGTCGAGGGTCAGCCTGAGCGTGGACGACTCCGACGAAGGGGGCCGGAGAGGCCGCAGGCACAACAACGTGGGTGACGCCCGCTACGATGTATCGATTCCGCGCGGAACGCGGCTCATCCTCGAGGCGGTGTCGGGCGACGTAACAGCTAAGGGCTCGCAGGGCGAGATCGAGGCGACGAGCGTCAGCGGCGACGTCGACGTGACCGACGGCGTACGCACGGTGAGCGCTGAGTCTGTTTCAGGATCGGTGCACGCTGCCCAGGTGAATGGAAATCTGCGATCAGAGACCGTCAGCGGCGAGCTTCGCGTCGAGAACGTGACTGGAAACGTCGAGGCGAGCTCCGTGAGCGGCGACATCCGCCTCGTGGGAATTCAATCGAAGGATGTGCGCACGGAGACGGTGAGTGGCGACATCATTTACTCGGGAACGATCGAGCCCTCGGGCAAGTATGGCTTCGAGTCCCACTCGGGAACCTTGCGCCTCAACATTCCGGCGGGCGCGGGAGCCCAGTTCAGCGTGGAGACCTTCAGCGGCGATCTGCAGTCGGATTTTCCCGTCACGATTCAACCCAAAAGCAGCCTGAGAAGGGAAGGTCGAATCGAGTTCACGATCGGTGACGGGAGAGCAAAAGTTACCGCCCAAACTTTCAGCGGAAGCATAGTGATCAACAGTGGTTCAACCACCCGGAGAGATGATGAATAGTACGAGACTTTTCGCGGCTCTCGCCGTCCTGCTCGCGGCGCCTGCCCTCGGCGCGCAGCAGCAGTATGGGCGCGACTCGGATACCTGGAAGTGGGATGGCCGGGTGGACGCAGGCCATTGGATGAATGTGTTCAACATCAACGGCTCGGTCGATTTTACGCCAAGCACCGACAACATGGTTCACCTCGTCGCGGTGAAGAGGTCGAACGGGCGCGAGATGGACGACATCCACTATGAGGTCGTCCAGGCTGGCGGAAACGTCACGATCTGCGCGATCTGGAACGACAACTCGCGCTGCGAGGATGGCGGCGTTGAGTCGTTTCACCGCGACGGCAACAACGAGACCCACTCGAACGTCAAGATCACGGTCAGCGTGCCGCGCTCCGTCAAGGTCGGGGCCCACTCCGTAAATGGGGGCGTATCTGTGCGCGACGTTGGCGCCGAAGTGCGGGCGAACACCGTGAACGGCGGCGTCGTTGTCCGCAACACCAGCGGGCCCGTACGGGCGACAACGGTGAACGGCGGCGTCGACGTGAATACCGCAGCGGGCCCCGTGACGGCTGAGACCGTCAACGGAAACGTCGATGCGCGGATGGCCTCGCTTCAAGGTGATGACGACATGAACTTCAAGACGGTCAATGGATCGGTGTCGATTTACGTGCCCGCGCGCTTCGACGCTACCTTTCGCTTCGACACCGTGCACGGTGGAATCGAGAGTGATTTCCCGATGACGCTCACGGGCCGCTGGGGTCCGCGCCACGCATCGGGGACAATCGGGAATGGCGGACGCGACGTGAGGGCGAGCAGCGTGAACGGCAGCATCGAACTGCGGAAACAATAAAAAAAGCGAACTGCAACTGAACGAGAGGGAAGCTGTAAGCTGACCCAAGCTGTTCGCTGTAAGCTTCACGACGTCGGGACGTTACCGGCGCAGGTCCAGGCACAAGCAAGTGCCTTTGCCATCACGCCACTTAGTAACGTCCCGACGTTTGCAGCTTACAGCTTCAGGCTACAGAGCTTACAGCTTCCCTCTCGTTCATTTGCAGTAGCCGTACTTCCTTGGGTCACCGCCTGGGCAGCACCGACGCGAGAAGGCTCACTCCGATATACACGGAGCGCTGACTACCGGGCTCGTAAAATTTCCCCGCAGCCGCGTTCACGCTCACGGAAGAGATGTACTTGGTGTCGAACACGTTCTGTGCGCCGAACGTCAGTTCCGCGCCGGATCCGCTCCACAGCGCGCTCGACACGATTCTCGCATTGAAGATTGCGTAGCCCGGAGAGCTCTCCGAATTCGCGTCGTTGACGAACATTCTGTCGGCGAGGGTCGCCTCCGTGACCAGCGTCGCGTGCGATCCGTGCAGCGCCGCGCTTGCCTGAAGCGTCTGGCGCGGAATGCCGGGGATCCTGTTTCCCGCGTAGTGCGCCGTGTCCACGGTGAAGTCGACGAAGCGATAGTTCGCGTATGTGTAGGCCCCGCCTAGCTCGAGCTGCCTGATCGCGATCCCAACCCCCAGCTCGACCCCTCGCCGCGATGTGCGGCCGGCGTTCCGAAAATATCGCCTGCCAGCGCTGGCGGGGATGTCGAATGGAATCAGCTCGTCGTGCACGCCGATTGCAAACAGCGCAGCGTTGTATTGCAGGCCGTTGTCGCCCGCGCCCTTGACTCCTGCTTCGTAGGTCGTCGAGCGCTGCGGCTTCAGGTCGCGATTTATCCCGGCCGCTCCGCTCGGCTGATTCCCGAGCTCGGTCGCCGTGGGAGTCTCGAACGCCGACGAGATATTTGCGTAGGCGCTGTGGGATTCAGACAGCCTGGCGAGAATGCCCACCATTGGACTCA
>DASWBC010000410.1:0-1645 GCA_036390815.1 Gemmatimonadaceae bacterium | reverse complement strand
CAACCTCCCTCTCCAGGACGGCGATTCGCTGTTCATCCCGCGTTACAACGCGGTGGTCAACGTACAGGGCGCGGTGAATTCGCCGGTGGCGGTGACGTGGTCGCCCGGAAAGAGTCTCGAGTATTACATCAGGGCAGCTGGTGGTCCGTCGCGGAAAGCGGACGTCAGTCGCGCCTATGTCACTCAGCCCAACGGCAAGGTGGAAGCACGCGCTCCACATTTCCTGTTGCCCGATGGGATTCCCCAGCCGAAGGCAGGAAGCACCGTCTTCGTCCCCGACCGCGATCCCAACGACAAGCCGTTCGACTTCCTGCTCAGCGCCGGCTCCATCGCGCAGATACTCGGCACCGTCGTGACGCTGGTAATCGCCCTGAGGCGATAGCGCATGCCCGTATCGCTGGCGCAGATCTCGGACGATCACCTCACGTTCTCACGGTGGGTCGCCGACACGCTCGTCCGTTGGCGTACGATCCTGAGGGTGATGGGATTGATGCTGGTCGCCGCGATTCTGGCGGTGATCTTCATTCACCCCGTATATCGGAGCAGGGCGTCGTTCGTCGCCAACAGCTCGGCAAGCAGCAAGCTCGCCAGCGGATTGTCGGGCGGTGCCGGACCCCTCGGTGGTCTCGCGGCGCAGCTTGGAGTGGGCACGACTGTCGACCCGTCGGAGTCGCCGAATTTCTACGTGCAGCTGCTGCAGAGTCGCGAGCTGCTCACGCGTCTGCTCAAATCACGCTTCGCTGACCCGCGCACATCATCGTCGCGTGACAGTGTAGAGCTGGTGGACCTGCTCCGAATCAGAAACAAGGACCCGCAGCGCAGGCTGGAGCTGGGCATCAAGCAGATGTCGAAGGACATCGATGGAAAATTCGAGCCCAAGACCAACCTGGTGACGATGGACGTCGACGCGGAATGGCCCGAATTGAGCGCCGCGATCGCCAACCGCACCATCGAGCTCGTCACCGCGTTCAACAAGGAGCAGCGGACTTCGCGCGCGCGTACCAAACGCGTCTTCCTCGAGGGACGCGTGAGCCTCGCCCGCGACGAGCTGAAATCGGTCGAAGCGAAGCATCGCGAGTTTTACGATCAGAACCGGCTCTGGCGGAATTCTCCCGAGCTGATCTTCGAGGAGAAACAGCTCCAGCGCGACGAAGATCAGGCGGCCGATCTCTACCTTTCCCTTCAACGCCAGTTCGAATCGGCATTGCTGGACGAGGTGAACGACGCGGCGCTCATCACGGTGGTGGATTCGGCGGTGCCACCCCGCAAAGCGCAATGGCCGCGCTACTGGCTCCTTCTCGCGAGCACCCTCATGGCCGGCCTCCTGCTCGGATTCCTGGTCGCCGGCGGAGCCGCGATACTCGCCGACTGGCGAATGCGGAATCCGGACTCCGCCCAGCATCTCGGGGGATCGATCGGCCGCATGACGCGCGAGATCCGCGGGGCGTTCCGCCGCGCCAGCTAACCGGAGCCTCCTCCGGATTGGAAGATGACCGCATCAGCACTGCCGCTTCCGACGCTGGGCGAAGTCCGACTGCCCCGCGCGGCTCGGACCGCCCTGATTCTTTTCATGTGGATCCTTCCCTTCCACGCGCTGTTCATCGCACTCCTCTTCGGCTACTTCGGCGTGAGTGCAGACGTAGTT
>DASWBC010000409.1:0-4322 GCA_036390815.1 Gemmatimonadaceae bacterium | reverse complement strand
AGGGCGACTCAGGATCCTTCGGGTAGGTCTCGACGTTGGGTGGTTTGTTGAAATCACCGTACAGCACTCCGCCCGTGGAAGTAAAGACGATTCGTGTTTGCGCATCGCTCTGCCTTACCGCTTCCATGAGATTGAGCGTGCCGAGAATGTTGATCGTCGCGTCGACGACAGGATCGGCCACGCTCTTTCGAACGTCGATCTGCCCGGCCAGGTGAGCTATCACGTCGAACCCTTCGTCGCGAACCAGCTGCGCGAAATCCTTCGAGTTCACGCCGATTTCATGAAAGCGCGCCTTGCTCGGAAGATTGCCCCGTTTTCCGCTGGAGAGATCGTCGACGATGGAAACGTCGAATCCCTTGGCGAGAAAGAGGTCGGCGACGTGTGAGCCGATGAACCCGGCTCCGCCCGTTACGAGGACCTTAGGCATTGTCGGTCGAATCTCCCTGCGCCGGATTGGACGCGGGTTTGTCCTCCAGCGCGAACAGGTAGCGCGCCGCGTCAACAACTCCGAGTCCCCGCCCATTGGCGGCTGCCGCCTTCAGTCTGACACTCGGCTCGTGCAGGAACTTGTTCATTAGCGACCTCGAGAAATGTTCGATGGCTTCCGCCTGCTCGGGCGAAAGCGGCCCCAGGCGCCTGAGAGCTGCTGCCAGCTCCGTACTGCGCAATCTCTCCATCTCATCCCGAAACTCCCGCACGACCGGTACCGCCGCCAGGCCAGCGACCCAGTCCCAGTATTTCTGGACCTCTTCTGCGATGATTGCGCGGGCGGCGGGCACATCCTCTCCGCGCTGCTCGAGATTGGCCGCGGCGGCCGCGCGCAGATCGTCGAGATCGTACAGGAACACGTTGTCGATCTCTCCGACACTCGCCTCGACATCGCGCGGCAGCGCGATATCGAGAATGCAGAGCGGCCGGTCGCCGCGCGCCGCGATCGAGGCGCGGACACGGGCCACTGTGACCACCGGCGATGGCGAAGCGGTAGAGCAAATGAGCACATCGACGTCGCGCAGCGATTCCCAGCACTCTTCGTAGTGCATCGCTGTCGCACCGTGGCGCTTGGCCAAGCCCTGCGCACGCTCGTGCGTGCGATTCGCCACGATTGCGACGCTCACTCCTTCCTTCAGCAGACACTCGAGCGCGAGCTCCGCGACGTCGCCCGCCCCGAGTATCATTGCGCGCCTGCCACCGAGCCCGCCGAAGATCTTCTTCGCGAGCTGGACGGCGGCCGAGCTCACTGACGCGGCGCCTCGGCCAATGCCGGTCTTCTCTCTCGCGCGCGACGCCGCCAGGAGCGCGCTCTGGAACATGCGGTTGAGTATCGGGCCCGACTCGGCCCGGCATTGCTCCCAGGCCTCCTTCACCTGTCCCTGGATCTGCGCTTCGCCCAGTATCATCGAGTCGAGCCCGGCAGCAACGCCGAACAGGTGGGCGGTCGCTTCGCGATCGCGGTGCGCGTACATGAATCCCGCGGCGTCGTGCCCCAACCGGTCCGAGAGAAGCAACGAAATATCCGCGAGCGTGTCATTGGATTCTTCGACGGCGTAAATCTCGGTGCGATTGCAGGTCGACAGAGCTACGCCTTCGCGAATCAGGCCCTTCGCTCGAAGCATCGCCAGCTCTCGAACGGCGTCTTGCGGCCTGAACGTCAACTTTTCGCGCACCTCGATGGGCGCGGTCATGTGGCTGACGCCGGCAACGATCAACGCCACGAATCCACCTTCTCCGTCAGCGATCCGTCTTCGACCGAGCTGCAGAAATCGTCGCCGATCAGCTTGGGAGCGGCGGCGCGCCAGCGGTCGTCTCCGCCGGCGATGAGGCGCGAACGGAGTCCGCGAAGAGCCGAGACAGCGCGCTCGTATCGGCCGTCGAACCGCTCGGCGATGGCGTCGCGTATTCTTGCCGCCGCTCCCGGAACCCCGCCCGCCGTAACCGCGATGGTGACGTCCCCGGACCGATGCATTGCCATCGTGTGGAAGTTTCCCTCGTCGGGATAGTCCGTGATGTTGACGAGCTGCCCGCGCGAATTGGCGTCGAGTGCGATCTGCGCGTTCACTTCGCGCGAGTCGGTAGCGGCGATGACGAGCGTCGCGCGCTCGAGGTGATCGCTGCGATACGCCTCCTTCGCGATCGTGATACGGCGCAGCCGTGCTGCTTCATCAAGCTCGGCTGTCACGAGTGGCGAGACGACTCGCACCTGGGCCCCGGCGTCCGCCAGCGCGAGAGCCTTGCGCGTCCCGACTGATCCGCCGCCAATGACGACCGCGGTGATGCGCTCCCCGTGCAGGGCGATGGGGAAATCACTCACAGAAACTGCCCCCGATTGAGCGAGGCCAACCTGAACACCACGTAGAGCGCGACGACGCTCGCAAACGTCACGGCTGACATCAGTGCGGCGCGCCGCGCCTGCCACCCGCGCAGCACCCGTCCAAGCGCCAGGGCGCTCACACCGACCCAGGCGCCCATGCCCCAGATGATCTGCGGCAGAACAAGCGCGCGATACTCGAACGAATACCCGGCGGCGAGCGCGAGGCCCAGGGTCAGACCGAAGAATCCGGCGATGGAGGCTAGGTGATTCACCCGATCGAGCGTGTCGAGCGGCGGGAAAAACCTGAAGATTGCGCCGAACCGCGCGGACTTGAGCTGGCGCCGCGCTACGAGGTACATCGTTCCCGCCGCAGCGGCGGTAGCATAGGCGGCGATTCCGATGAAGCTCAGCACTATGTGCATAGTGAGCCACACCGCGCGGACGCCCTGCGGCTCGAGAAACGGCCGCATGCCCGCAAGGTTGCCAGCTACGGTGATGAGCGCGGCGACAGGTGCCGCCACGAGCGTGAGGCTGACCTCGCGCGCCAGACTCTCAACGACGACCAGCGAGATGACCAGGACGAGCCCGGCGAACGACAGCCCTGGCCCAAGTCCCGTGAGCGATGCGGCGCCAGCCTGCCGCGTCAGGCCTGCGAGGGCGGTGGCGTGGGCTCCAATGCCGAGCAGGAGCATGATGACCACGCCTCCAACCGGCGCTTTCACGCGACGCGCAAAGGGCAGCGCCGCGACGGCAGCCGCGCCGAGGTAAAACGTGACGGCAACGAAGTGGGCAATCGGTATCATCTGATCGCCTAATTTAATTCCCCGCCCCCCTTTTAGCGCATTATCGCAGAGCTAAACGCACCAGTGGGGCACGTCGCGCACTCAGGGCATTTTGCCGGTAAGGCGCATTGGCATTCCGTCACGAATCGTCGGTTGAGCCTGCCGGATGATGATCGCTGTCGTCGCGAAGGGTGTTACCCGGACGACCTGAGCCACACCCGCGATCACAGCAGGGGCATGATTCAGCTGTTCGGGTCCGGTCGTGTTGTCGATGAAACTCACTTCATCTCCCACCTGGATGCCGGTCCTGGAATTCGGCGAAACGATGACATAGTAGCCGATCGTCGGCAGCACCGGCTCGTTATGAATGTAGAGCACCGTTCCTCTGATCCCGGCCGCGACTGGCGACAAAGTACCCCCGGGGAAAGGAAGATCGGGCGCCGGAACAATCTGCTGCTCGAGCATGATCTCGCCGTACTGCTTGATGACGCGCACGATCGGCCGCTGGCCCTGCGGAATGTCTTCGACACGAAGGATGCCGGTTGGAATAACCACCTGGCCATTGTCGCCAAGGTCGGGGCCCAGGATGTACGACATGTAGAGGTCACCGAGGCGGGGAGCAACGCCCTTCGGAAGCTCGACGAAGAGATCGTCGTTGATCTGGTATCTGACTTGGATTAGGCTGGTTTTGATGCCGGGACGATCGACGCTGGAGACGAGTCTGCCGGCGCCCCTGGGTCCACCCGAGCGATCCGCATAAGGCGCGGCCTCGACTTCGCCTCTGCGCACTCCACCGCTCCGCGAGCGGCCGACAACATCGGCCTGGAGCGCGGCCGCGGCGCGGCTCAACGGTGAGGCGAAGGTCGTCAGATCCGATCGTCCACCGCTTTCCTGCGTCGTGGTTGGCGTTGGCGAGGGCGGAGCGGGACGCGTCACTATGTGAGAAACGACTTCGCCGGCGCTGTCAGCCCTCGCGAGCGCCTCAGTCTTCACTTCGCTTCCCCAGATGCGGATCACTTCGCCGGGGTAGATCCAGTGCGGATCCTTCACAACGTCGGTGTTACGGCGAAAGATCTCCGGCCAGCGGAACGGGTTCTTCAGGTAGAACTGCGCCAGATCCCAAAGCGTGTCGCCCTTTTTCACCACGTGCTTCACTTCCCTCGTGGTGTCGGGGCTGATTGCGAGGTTGTTGGTTGTATCGGTCCGAACAGGCTGCACGGTATCGGCCGATG
>DASWBC010000408.1:0-3363 GCA_036390815.1 Gemmatimonadaceae bacterium | reverse complement strand
GAGGAGCTGGAGCACGGGGAGCGAAAGCAGCTCGAACATGCGCTTTGCTTCCTCGTGGAACCACGCGGTCTCCGCCTTGAGGGCGTTGACCGGCTCGCGCCAGAGACCTGGCTCGATCGCCCTCTCGATGGGGCGCGTGGAACCTTGTTGTGGGACAGCCTGCCGCGACAGGATCGCCATCAGAGCCGGCGTTCCGAATCGGCCGAAGAGGAACCACGACATGCCGCGCACGCCCAGCCAGCCGAATGACGCAAGGGCGAGCGTGGCGCCGATACCGAGCTGCACCGAGCCGCCCGACTGCTGGGCGATCCACGGCGTGATCGCGTCGATCAGCTCGCGGTAGAGGAAGATCACCTCGAAGAACATCACCGCGCTCTCGACGACGAGCATCTGTACTATAGTAGCCGTCTTCTTCGCCTTGACTGCTTCAGTGACGACCTGCACGCAGGCGAAGCTTCCCGCCACGAGCATAAACAGGAACATCCAAAGCAGCGGCGCCATCACGCGTGGGTTCGGGTCGAACCCGGTGAGACTGCCGAACACTTCGTTGAGTGTCGGCTGCAGCGTGAAGGTGAAGATCGTGGCCTCGATTGCGCACCACACTGTCAGAACAAGGAACGCGATCCACGGAACGCCGGGCTGGAAGTAACGTTCTGATGTCCAATTGAGCAGCGTGAGCGGCGAGCGCAACACGCCAAGCAGAATGTTCTTGACCATCAGGAAGGCGAAGCGCACCGAGCCGATTATCCAGCCGACGAGCGCGATACCGACGCGAAGCATTCCCGTCCAGAAAAGCCAAATGCAGCGGCCAGCATCCCACCACGCCATGAGCATCGATGTGATGAAGGCACCGCGACCGGACCGGAAAGGAAGCGTGTAGATGGAGGCGACCGTGCACCACATCCCGGCCGCGATTAGAAGTGCAGGAATCAGCAGGACAATGAATGCCAGCGTGCGACCGGCGGAATTTCCGCTCGTCCACGCCAGGGCTATCGTCGACTGCCAAGCTGCGAGCCAGCGCATTGGCGCCAGCAATGTGAGCACCGCGCCTTGCCAATCCGCGGGGAATAGTTGCGCAAACGATTCGAACATAATGATCGACCTCGGTGGAGGTGTTCCAGCACTCCCGCTGTTGGCGCGGGAGGGTACGAGCCTGGCGGGAAACCGGAAGAAGGCTCGTATTACTGCTTCGAGTCAGACGAGCGACGATATGCGCGGGAAACGCGGTCCGGAGGCTCTAAACCAGGGCACCCGGAAACGGACGAGTTGACCGCCTCTGATCGCCCTTTACCGGCTTATGGCCTTCGTCGATGCGACGAGCGTGGCACCGCGCGGGCGGACCCGCGCAATGGACCCTTGCATGACCAAATCGGCTGAATAGCTGCCCGTCATTGAGGTAGATTGCATCATGCCGATAAAGGACAAAGTGTTAGCAGATTTCGAGTTCGTTGATGGCGGGCGCACGTTCTACTGTTCGGTCGAAGTACCGGGTCATACGGGGATGCCGCCATGGTGGTGGTTTCGACCCGGTACCGAGACGACCACGCGCTACGCGCCCTTCGAGGCTTCGGCCAGCGACACGAAGCGATCAGTGCAGACGCGGATCGTCGCCTACTATGCCGAGCTTCTCGCAATCGAAGCGCGGCCGGTACATCAGAGGCCAGCATGGAAGAAGCCGGAGCGTCCAGCTCCACCTGGCGAGCTCATCCCAGCCCTTTCGCCGACCACACCGACGGTCTGATTGGCCTCGGGTTAGCGGTTAGCGCTCTTTCCCGTTACGCGGATGTCTCGGCCGCTTGGCGCGCTGCCTCTCGAAGACTGTTGATGAACGCCGCCTTGTTCGCCCACGATCCATCGTGCCGCACGCCATTCATGAAGAAGGTGGGCGTCCCGTTCACAGCGCTCCGCACACCGCTCCCGAAGTCATCGCGCACCCGCTTCGTAATCGTTGCGTCCGCCAGGTCGCGGGCGAACTTTTGCATGTCGAGCCCTAGCGACTTGGCATAGGCGAGCAGATCTTCGGCCTCGAGCGCATCCTGGTGCTCGAAGAGCATGTCATGCATCTCCCAGAACCGGCCCTGCGTCGCAGCAGCCTCGGCTGACTGCGCCGCGGCCCGCGCATGCGGGTGAGCCTCGGCGAGTGGGAAGTTGCGGAACACGAAACGCAGCTCGCTCCCGAGCTCGCGCTGCGCCTCCTTTACGATCAGGTGTGCCATTCCGCAGTAGGGGCACTCATAGTCGCCGTATTCTACGAGCGTCACTGGGGCGTCCCCGGAACCGGCGGCGTGATCCCGGGTGCTCACCGGTGGCGTCAGTTGACCGTCACTCATGGCCGCATCTCCGCCGCGTCAGCGCGGAACGATTCGGCCTTGACGGGCGCGGACCGCCCGTCGAGCGACTCGAGCGCGTTCAGGATGCCGTCTGCACCGGGGTTCACTCCAATCGGGGAGAGGAAGCTCCAGCGAATGATTCCGTCGGCGTCGAGCACGAACAGGGCACGCTCGCTGATTCCCTCGCCTTCGCGGTAGGCACCATACAGGCGCGCCACCGCTCCCTTGGGCTCAAAGTCGCTGAGGAGCGGGAAATGGAGCTTGCGGTCCCGCGTGAACGCGGCGTGACACCAGACGCCGTCTACCGAGATTCCGAGAATCGCGGCGCCGTACTCGCGAAACTCGGGAAGAATCTCGTTGTAGAGCGCGACCTGGTCGCCGCACACGGGACTCCAGTCTGCCGGATAGAACACGAGGATGACCGGGCGCCCCCGGAGCTCGCTCAAGCGGAGCACCTGGTCTGGCGTTGCGTTCAGCGCGAAGTCGGGCGCCGGCGTCCCGGCAGGAAGGATTTCTAAGGCGTGTCGAACGAGGTCGGACTCGGTCATTTGTTTCTCCTTCCAACTAACGTGGTTTCTTTGGCGCTTTTCCTTTGGCAGCCGAGTTATCAGGCGCCTTCTTGCTCCCACTCGGCAGCGTCTCCCAGGTCGACGAGCCGGTCAAGTTACGGTTTGACCCGACGTCGCCCACCGAGTCACTACCCTCGGCGGTTTCCCGCCCCAGCTCTTTCTGGAGGCTCGCGTCGGTATCGCCGCTCCTGGGGGCTTTCCCACTCTGCCTCTTCTTGCCTTGATTCTTGTCCGACATGTTGACCTCTCCGATGCGGGTGATATGGCCGCCGCCGCCATTGCACGCTTGCACTGTCAGCGGGTCAGCGCAGTCTATTGAGCGGTTCAAGAATCAAGCCCTCTCATTACAGTATTACGAAACAGTTTAAGAGTCCGAACACAATTCTTGAAAGAGAAGGGAACAGCATCCTTCGCAAGTGTTAACGGGTCACCGTGCTCGACACGTGATCGACTCGACCCAACAG
>DASWBC010000407.1:0-2663 GCA_036390815.1 Gemmatimonadaceae bacterium | reverse complement strand
TGATGGGCACGATCGCGGAGATCCAGGTGGCGCACCAGGATGAGCGGTTCGCCGAGGATGCCATCGATGCCGCGATCGCCGAGCTGCGGTGGGTGGAGCGGACGATGACCCGGTTCCGGAGCGATTCCGACATTGGGCGAGCCAACCTCGGTGCCGGGCGCGATGGTGTGCGGGTGTCGCGCGAGACCGCTTTCGTGATCGCGGCCGCGCTCCGCGCCTCATCGGTGAGCAACGGCCGGTTCGATCCTGCTGTGGGCGCGGCGTCGGAGCTGTGGGACGTGCTCAACCGCCACGAGCCTCCCGCGGGCGATCGCGTGCAGCGACTGGCGTCGCGCGGTTTCTGGCGCAAGGTGGATGTTTCCGAAGGGCTCGGTTCGCCGAAAGTGCGCTTCGATGATCCCGATCTGCATCTGGACCTCGGCGCCATCGCCAAGGGCTACGGAATCGATCGCGCCACTGCGGTGCTGCGGTCGCGCGGCGTCAAGCACGCGATCGTTACCGTCGGCGGCGATCTGTTCGCGCTCGGGAATTCGCCCGAGGGGGAACCGTGGACCGTCGGCATACGCTCACCGCACGACGAGCATGCGTTGGCAACCACCCTTCGAGTCAGCGATCGCGCGGTGGCGACATCCGGCGACTACGAGCGGTTCTTCATGTGGCACGGCATGCGATATCACCACTTGATCGATCCCGCCACTGCCGCGCCGCGCCGCACGCCCTTTCACAGTGCGACCGTGCTCGCCAGCCGGTGCATCGACGCCGACGCCGCATCGACGTCGGTGTTCGGGCTGCCGCGCGACGTCGCGCTCGGGATCGCGCGACGGATCGACCCGAGCGCCGAGGTGATTCCATTGACATGATGGCATATGGGAACGGATCGGTAACGCACCAATAACCGCGTTGCGGTGATACCGCGCGCAGGAACCAGGGAGGTTCCAATGAGAACCATCAATGCCTACTGCTCGGCGTGCGACCACGATGTCAGCCTCGTCCTTACCGACGAGCCAGCGCAGGACGATCCCTCACCAATTCACGATCGCGAGGTCGTTTGTCTCGAGATCGGGGAGCATTGCTCCGGTGCGCTGTGCCCTGTCGGCGCAGTGCCGACAATGGTGATGGCGGCGCGCCTTGTACGAAACGGACTGCAGACGCAGATGCAGCCGATTGTAAAAGCTCACTGCCCCGCCTGCGACAACGAGACCGACATCGTGATCGTCAGCCGCGAGTACGGCATCTGCTCCGAGTGCGGAACGACGTCGAAGCGCGACGCCATGTAATCGACTGGCTACCGGTATTTCTCCATCAAAGCCTGAAGTGCCGCATTCCCCGGGCACAGCTGCTCATAGGTCAAGTCGACGAGCGGTTTCTCGACTGTCTTCCAGACAGCGTGCATGTCCGCGCCCTTCTCGTCGATGAACAGCAGCCCCGTCGCCACTTCATCCCGCTGCTGGCACGCGCGCACGTGCTCATATGCCGCCTCGCGATTGGTAGCGTCGTAGCCGTCGGGGATCTTCCGAAAACGGACGACGCTCCCGTCATGCATGGTCACCGTCGAGATGGGCTCGTTCGTCACCGGCGCCTTGATCTCCCGGCGCAACGGCACGAAATCCGCCGCCGATATCTCCACCTCGTGCTCGCGCGTGAACTTGTAGCTCTTCGTCGAACCCTCGTGATCGTTGAACGTTACGCACGGCGAGATTATGTCCACCAGCGCGAGGCCGTTGTGGGACAACCCGGCCTTGAGAATGGGTATGAGCTGCGCCTTGTCTCCGGAGAAGCCACGCGCGACGAAGGTTGCGCCGAGTGTGAGCGCGAGGAGCACGGGATCGATCGGCGGCTGAACGTTCGTCTCGCCCTTCTTGGAGGTCGAGCCGACGTCGGCTGACGCGGAGAACTGGCCTTTCGTCAGCCCATATACGCCGTTGTTCTCGATCAGGTACAGCATCCGCACATTGCGTCGAATCGCGTGACAGAACTGCCCAAGTCCGATCGACAGCGAATCGCCATCACCCGAGATGCCGATATAGGTGAGATCGCGATTCGCGGCGTTGGCGCCCGTGGTCACGGATGGCATGCGCCCATGAACGGAATTGAATCCGTGCGATTCCCGCATGAAGTACGCGGTCGTTTTGGACGAGCATCCGATGCCGCTCATCTTCGCCGCGCGATGTGGCGGTAGCGCGAGCTCGAAGCAGGCCTGAACCAGTGCCGCCGTCACGGAGTCGTGCCCGCAACCGGCGCACAACGTTGACATCGCGCCTTCATAATCGCGCTGAGTGAAGCCGAGCGCGTTCTTCTTGAGACCCGGGTGTCGAACCTGTGGCTTGGTGATCGAAGTCATACCGGGACTCTTCTTTTTTTGCGGGGCGAACGCTTTGTATCGGGCCGTGCGACGTGGCCCGATACCGCATCGACGACGCACATTGCCGTGAGCGGCATCCCGCCGTAGTCCAGCACCGGAATCATCTCGTCGCGTGGCTTGCCGGTTTCGATCGCCAGTAGCGACCGGAGCTGCGCATCCCGGTTCTGCTCGACGACGAAATTCACCGCGTGTGAATCGAGGAACGCGCGAACCGGCGTGTCGAATGGGAATCCCCTGATGCGCATGTAGTCGGCGACTATTCCCATGTCGCGCAGGCGATCGATCGCCTCGAGTACCGCGG
>DASWBC010000406.1:0-9966 GCA_036390815.1 Gemmatimonadaceae bacterium | reverse complement strand
CTGCTCCGTGAACTTGAACGCATTGGACAGAAGATTCTTGAGCACCTGTTGCAACCGGCCGCCATCGGTGAAGATCGCACCCGGGACATCCGCGTTCACCTCCACCCGGAAACCCAGTTGCTTCTGATCGGCCAGCTGGCTGAAGCTGCGCTCGACGAAATCCTTGATGTCCGCCACCGCGACTTCCGTTGGATTCACGTCCATCTTGCCGGCTTCGACCTTCGACAGATCGAGCACGTCGTTGATGAGATTGAGCAGATCGCTTCCCGAAGTGAGAATCGTCTGCGCAAACTCCACCTGCTTCGGGCTGAGATTGCCGTCCTTGTTCTCGCTCAGCAGCCGCGCCAGGATGAGGAGGCTGTTCAATGGCGTCCTCAGCTCGTGCGACATGTTGGCGAGGAACTCCGACTTGTACTTGGAGCTGAGCGCCAGCTGCTCCGCCTTCTCCTCGAGGGCGAGCCGGGCTGCTTCCACTTCCTCGTTCTTCGTTTCGACCTTGCGGTTCTGCTCGGCCAGCAGCGATGCCTTCTCCTCCAGCTCCTCGTTGACCTGTTGCAGCTCCTCCTGCTGGTCCTTGAGCAGCTCCTCCGAAGTCCTGAGCGTGGTCGCCTGCGCCTCGAGCTCGGCGTTGGATTTCTTGAGCTCTTCCTGCTGCGTGCGCAGCTCTTCGGATTGACTCTGAAGCTCCAGAGTCAGGCTCTGTGACTGCTCGAGCAGCTCGGCGGTCCGCATGTTGGCGGCGATCATGTTGATCACGACGCCCACACTCTCCGCGAACTGATCGAGGAAGAGCTGGTGGATCTGGCTGAACGGCAGGAACGAAGCGAGCTCGATGACGGCCTTCACTTCTCCCTCGAACAGCACGGGTAGCACGAGGACGTTGCGCGGCGGTGCCTCTCCCAGGCCCGACGAGATCCGGATGTAGTCCTCCGGAACGTTCGTGAGAAGAATCGGCTTCTTTTCGAGCGCCGCCTGGCCGACGAGTCCTTCGCCAAGGTAGAAGCGGTTGCCGACGTGCTTGCGCTCCTTGTACGCGTAGCTCGCAATGAGCTTGAGCACTGGCGTGTGGTTGTCGTCGTCCATGATGTAGAACGCGCCATGGTGAGCCGAGACCAGCGGCGTCAGCTCCGACATGATGAGCTTCGACACCGCTTCCAGATCCTTCTGGCCCTGCATCATCCGCGAGAACTTCGCGAGGTTTGTCTTCAACCAGTCCTGTTCCGAATTCTTCTCGGTCGTGGACTTCAGGTTCACGATCATCTGGTTCAGGTTGTTCTTCAGCTCGTCCAGCTCGCCCTGGGCTTCTACCGCGATCTGCCTGCTCAAGTCGCCGCGGGTCACCGCGGTCGCGACATCCGCGATCGCGCGCACCTGAAGCGTCAGGCTGTTCGCCATCGCGTTCACGTTGTCGGTGAGCGCTCTCCACGTGCCGGCCGCTCCGGGCACTTCCGCCTGGCCCCCGAGCTTTCCTTCGGTGCCCACTTCCTTGGCGACACGCGTCACTTCATCCGCGAACACGCGGAGCGAGTCCACCATGGCGTTGACGGTGTTTTTCAGCTCGAGAATCTCGCCGCGCACCTCGACAGTGATCTTCTGCGACAGATCTCCCTTGGCGACGGCCGTCGTTACCAGTGCGATGTTTCTGATCTGGCTCGTCAGGTTTCCAGCCAATGTGTTGACGTTATCTGTCAGATCCTTCCACGTGCCCGCTACTCCCGGCACGTTCGCCTGCCCGCCCAGCTTTCCTTCCGTGCCTACGTCGCGAGCTACTCGCGTCACTTCGGACGAGAAGCCGCTCAGCTGATCGACCATCGTGTTGATGGTGTTCTTCAGCTCGAGAATCTCGCCCTTGACGTCGACCGTCATCTTGCGCGAGAGGTCTCCCTTCGCGACCGCGGTCGTTACGTCGGCGATGTTTCTCACCTGACCGGTGAGGTTCGACGCCATGAAGTTTACGTTGTCGGTGAGATCCTTCCACGTTCCGGCGACTCCAGGCACGTTCGCCTGGCCGCCCAGCCGGCCCTCGGTTCCCACCTCGCGCGCGACGCGCGTCACTTCGCCCGCGAAGACACTCAAGCTGTCCACCATTGTGTTGATGGTTTGCTTCAGCTCGAGGATCTCTCCTTTGACATCGACCGTGATCTTGCGCGACAGATCCCCCTTCGCGACCGCGGTCGTCACGTCGGCAATGTTTCTGATCTGGCCCGTGAGGTTGGACGCCATCGCATTCACGTTGTCGGTAAGGTCCTTCCAGGTGCCACCGACGCCCGGGACGCTCGCCTGTCCGCCAAGCTTTCCTTCCGTACCCACTTCCTTGGCAACTCGGGTTACTTCGTCGGCGAACGAGCTGAGCTGATCGACCATGGTGTTGATCGTGTCCTTGAGCTCGGCCGTCTCACCCTTCGCTTCGACGGTGATCTTCTGTGAGAGATCTCCGCGCGCGACTGCCGTAGTCACCGCGGCGATGTTTCGTACCTGGCCGGTGAGATTTCCGGCCAGAGTGTTCACGTTGTCGGTCAGGTCCTTCCAGGTTCCCGCGACTCCGGGTGCGCTCGCCTGGCCGCCGAGTTTTCCTTCGGTGCCAACCTCGCGTGCCACGCGCGTCACTTCGGCCGCGAACGCGCTGAGCTGATCGACCATGATGTTGATGGTCTCCTTCAGCTCGAGAATCTCTCCCTTTGCCTCCGCGGTGATCTTTCTCGACAGATCACCCTTCGCTACCGCCGTCGTGACGTCGGCGATGTTTCTCACCTGGCCGGTGAGATTCGACGCCATGAAGTTCACGTTGTCGGTCAGATCCTTCCACGTTCCGGCGACGCCGGGCACTTCCGCCTGTCCGCCGAGTTTTCCTTCGGTTCCGACTTCCTTTGCCACACGCGTAACCTCGGACGCGAACGCGCTGAGCTGATCGACCATGATGTTGATCGTGCTCTTCAGCTCGAGGATCTCGCCCTTGGCTTCCGCTGTGATCTTTCTCGACAGATCGCCCTTGGCGACCGCCGTCGTGACGTCCGCGATGTTTCGGATCTGCCCCGTGAGGCTGGATGCCATCGCGTTCACATTGTCCGTCAGATCTTTCCAGGTGCCACCGACACCAGGTACGGCCGCTTGTCCACCGAGGCGCCCCTCCGTTCCTACCTCGCGAGCGACTCGCGTGACTTCGGAAGCAAACGTGCTCAGCTGATCGACCATCGTGTTGATGGTGTTCTTGAGCTCCGCCGTTTCGCCCTTCACTTCGACCGTGATCTTCTGGGAGAGATCCCCTTTGGCTACAGCAGTTGTTACCGCGGCAATGTTCCGCACCTGGCTCGTGAGATTTCCGGCCAGCGTGTTCACGTTGTCGGTGAGATCCTTCCACGTTCCGCCGACGCCGGGTACTTCCGCCTGCCCGCCCAGCTTGCCCTCGGTACCGACTTCGCGCGCGACACGCGTGACTTCCGATGCGAACGAGCTGAGCTGGTCCACCATGATGTTGATGGTGTTCTTCAGCTCGAGAATCTCTCCCCGCGCGTCAGCGGTGATCTTGCGCGACAGGTCGCCGCGCGCGACCGCCGTTGTGACGTCGGCGATGTTTCTCACCTGACCAGTGAGGTTCGACGCCATGAAGTTCACGTTGTCGGTGAGATCCTTCCACGTGCCTGCGACCTGCGGCACCTGCGCTTGTCCGCCCAGTCGTCCTTCGGTTCCCACCTCGCGTGCGACGCGCGTCACTTCCTCCGCGAAAGTGCTCAGCTGATCCACCATCGTGTTGACGGTGTTCTTCAGCTCGAGAACCTCGCCCTTGACATCCACAGTGATCTTGCGCGACAGGTCGCCCTTCGCGACCGCAGTCGTCACGTCGGCGATGTTTCTGATCTGACCGGTGAGATTTCCGGCGAGAGTGTTGACGTTGTCGGTCAGGTCCTTCCACGTGCCGGCGATACCCGGCACCGCTGCCTGCCCACCGAGCTTCCCTTCGGTTCCCACTTCTCTTGCCACACGGGTGACTTCCGATGCGAACGAGCTAAGCTGATCGACCATCGTGTTGATCGTGTTCTTGAGCGCGAGCGTCTCGCCGCGCGCCTCGACCGTGATTTTCTGGGAAAGGTCTCCCTTGGCGACCGCGGTCGTTACCGCGGCAATGTTTCTCACCTGGCTGGTGAGATTTCCAGCGAGCGTGTTGACGTTGTCAGTCAGGTCCTTCCATGTGCCGGCGACACCGGGCACTTCCGCCTGTCCACCCAGCTTGCCTTCGGTTCCTACTTCCCGCGCGACGCGCGTGACTTCGTTGGCAAAGGAGCCGAGCTGGTCGACCATCGTGTTGACGGTCGTGCCGATTCGCAGGAACTCGCCCTGCACCGGCTTGCCATCGATCTCCAGCACCATCTTCTGGCCGAGGTCACCCTCGGCTACCGCGGTCAGCACGCGAGCTACTTCGGTCGTGGGCGAAGCGAGGTCGGTGATGAGCGTGTTAACTGACTCCACTGTGGAGCGCCAACCGCCGATGACGGGACCGATGGAAGCGCGATCATTCATCTGGCCCTGGCGTCCGATGGTGGTGCTGACGCGCAGCATCTCCTCGGACAACCGCTCATTGAGCTTGGCGATTCCGTTGAACGCGTCCGCGATCTCCGAGAGCAGCGGATCTTCGGACATCGCGAGCCGAACATCGAATTCACCGTCTCTCAGATCGCGCATCGCGTTGAGAAGGAGTCGGAGGTTCGCGTCCTTCAGTTTTCCGTCGGGGGCGAGTCCGCCTGACCCTTCTTCGCCGCGTTTCGTGCCGGCACCGTTGCCGTTTCCTTTCGCGTTGCGTCCCCTGCCGCCGTTTTTCCGGCGCGAGCCCGCATTGGAAGAGCGGTCGGAGCTTTCCTCAGTACCAGTCTCTTCCTCGATTGTATCACCGATTTCCACGACTCTACTCCTTGGTGTGACTTCTCTTAGGGCCCGGCCGCTCGCGGGGTCCTTGAATCCCCTGGTTTTGCCGGCGCGGGGCCGATGGGGATCAGTTCTACTATTCAAAAGCGGGGCCGTTCTGGGGGCAGCCCGCCTTTGTTATTCGGCCTTTGGGCTGACCGCGACGGGGTCACCGGAGTGGATCTGACCCTCCGACAGTACTCGCGCGTACACTCGGCTCCATCCCGGGTGAAGCTTTTGCGCGATGCGGATGAATTTTCCGTCGATAAACGACGCCTTGATAGTCTTGCACGGGTTTGTGAACGACACGATCTCGAGGACGACGTGCTCGCCGAGTCGCAGCTGCGCTCCGGGGACGACGAGATCCCAGGAGATTCCTGCGAGGGTCACGTTCTCGCCGGCGGTTCCAATGTCGATCGGGTGACCTTCCGCTTGAAGCAAGCGAATGCGTTCCAGGGAATACACGCACACTGCTCGATCGGGTCCTCCGTGGTGCCTCATGTCGTTTTGAGCGTCCCCTACGAGCCCTAATCGAGACACTTGGACGCCACTAACGCGGCTTTTAGGCACTCCTCCGCCGGACACGTTTATCGATACAATCGTCCCGATTAGATGGCTATCTAATCGATCTGCTGACCCGTCAGCTTCCACTGACACTTCCTCCTACGCCCGATTTGGGCGGACGCACCTCGGGCCTGCCCGCCTTTTCACTGGCCAGGAAGCTCACCGGAATTCCTCCGTTGCTCGTGCTGAACCTCGGCCGGAGTGAAAGCCTCATCTGCGCCGCCAGCACCGCATCCGAAGTCAGCATCCCGATTCTCCATCCGCGCCTCTTTTTCAAGACATTTCCAAGAGTCGCGTACAGGTCGCGTAGATCCTCGCTCTCACCAACCCGCACTCCGTACGGCGGGTTGGTGAGAATCCAACCCTCGCCATTCGCGACATCTTCGAGCTTCGCGAAGGACCCCGAGAGCGACTCCGCCGAAAACCGAACATCTCGACCGACTCCCGCCCTCTCCGCGTTGTGCATCGCGGCCCGGATTGCGCCGGCGTCGCGATCGGCGCCCACGATGTCGAGCGTCGGGTTGGTTACGGAGGCGCGCGCCTTTTCGATGATCTCGTTCCAGAGACCGCGATTGAAGGCGGGCCAGTGCATGAATTGAAAATCCCGCTCGAGGCCCGGCGCAATTCCACGCGCGATCAGTGCTGCCTCGATCGGAATCGTCCCCGACCCGCACATCGGATCGCGCAGCGGCTCTCCTCGCTGTCCATTCCACCCACTCGCCAGCACCATCGCCGCCGCCAATGTTTCCCGAAGTGGCGCCTTTGCCACTTCCTTCCGGTACCCCCGCCGGTGCAACAGCTCGCCCGAGCTGTCGGCGCTGATCTCACACTGGTCGTGGACGATTCTCACGATAAAGAGCTGCCGAGAACTTCCTTTTTCCTGGTATTCCTCCTGTTCCTCATCGGAGAGATTCCCAACTTTCATTTCGGTGCCGCTCGGCGCCACTCCCGCGATAACGGAAAGCACGCGCTCCGCCACGGCGTCGGAGTGATACAACTTCGACTTTCTGCAGGTAACGCGCGCTTCGACCGAGCCACTCTCCGGGAGAAACTCCTGCCAGGGCAGTTTTTTCGATCTCCGCTCGAGCTCGTAAAAAGTGCTGGCGTGAAATTGCCCGAGTCTGACCACCACGCGGCTCGCGGTGCGAAGCCAGAGATTCGCCTGGTAGATGCGATCCAGATCTCCGTCGAACGCGACTCCTCCGATTTCCTGCCGCCCTCTCACGCCGAGCGACTTGAGCTCGCCGGCGGCAATCGACTCCAGTCCCGGCGCCGTTGGCGCGAAGATCTGGAATCGCGGTGAGGGGCGCGATGAGGGGGAAGCGGGCCGAGAGGAGGCAAGTGGCATGGTCGCTCAGCTTACCATGTCGGCTTCTTCGTGTCGAGCGGCGATGGGACATCGCAGTTCCTGATCCGATCAGGTGGGCGGAATACTTTGTGCCTGTACTAGCCGGAGTGTCGAAACGAATAACAAGGGAAGGGGCTCGAGAGCTGGTCCGCGATCGCTTTGGGCATCAGGATTTCAGGCTTGGCCAGTGGGCGCCGATCGACGCCGTTCTCTCCGGCAAGGACGCCCTCGTAGTGATGCCGACCGGAAGCGGGAAGTCGCTGATTTACCAGCTGCCCGCTGTGGTGATGCCCGGACTCACGATTGTGGTGAGCCCGCTCATCGCCCTGATGAAGGACCAGCACGACAAGCTCTCCGCCCAGGGAGTGAGCTCCGTCGCGATGCATTCGCACCTCTCCAGCGCCGAGTCGCGGGAGGCGCACCGCCAGATCGCCGAGGGCGAAGGAGAGATTCTCTATCTCACTCCCGAGCGGTTCAAGGACCGCGCTTTCTTCGAGCATCTGCTCTCGCGTCCCATCAGTCTGTTCGTCGTCGATGAGGCGCACTGCGTCAGCCAGTGGGGACACGATTTCCGCCCCGACTACTTGTCGCTCGGAGCGATCTCGAAGCGACTCGGCCGCCCGCCGGTGCTCGCGCTAACCGCCACTGCGACTGCGCACGTTCAGGCCGACATCATCCGACAGCTCGGCATGATCGATCCGCACATCACGATTACGGGATTCGCCCGCCCGAATCTCCGCTTCGAGGTTGTTCGCACCGTCAACGACCAGATCAAGGACACGATACTTCGCCACGCTCTCCAGGAATTCGAGGGGTCGGGTGTGATCTACGTCGCGACCGTGAAGGAGGCTGAGCGCCTGAACGCGGCGCTCTCGGAGGAGTTCAGCGTCGGGATCTACCACGGCAAGCGGCCGGCGGCTGATCGTAAGGATGTTCAGGACCGCTTCATGGCGGGCGACCTCAAGGCGATCATCGCCACCAACGCCTTCGGGCTCGGCATCGACAAGCAGGATCTGCGCTGGGTGATCCACTACCATTTCCCGGGCTCGATCGAAGCATACTACCAGGAAGCCGGCCGGGCGGGACGGGACGGCCAGCCCGCAATTTGTAGAGTGCTGTACCGTGTCGAGGACAAGCGGATACAGTCTTACTTCCTGGGCGGCAAGTATCCTGAGGTGCAGGAGGCGGCACAGGTCGCGCTAGCGTTGGAGAAGTATCCGCTCAAGACGCCGGTGCTGCTCGACGATATCGTCGCGCTCACGGGCATTCCTTCCCGCAAGGCCAAGATCGTTTTCGCGCTTCTCAAACGTCATGGTCTCGTGCGTGAGCACCGCGGCGGGAAGTGGGAGAGGCTCGGCGACAATCTCTGCGCCGTGGATCTGAGCGCGGATCTCCAGGACTACGAGGAACGGCGCGCGATGGATCAGGAGAAGCTCCGCACCATGATCCAGTTCTGCCAGACCACGCAGTGCCGCACCCGGTACATCCTCGAGCATTTCGGCGAGGAGATCGTGGCCGATTGGAGCTGCCGCAACTGCGATGCCTGCGACGAAATGGAAGCGCGGCACGCATTGCGGGGGAAGCAACCGAAACTGCAACCGAACGAGATGCTAGCGACAGGCTGACAAAAGCTGTTGGCTCCCTCGTCCTGCCCTCGTGGCCAGTCTACATTAATGGCCATGCAGAACAGTCTTGCCGTCAAGATTCTCCGGGGCTCGGGATTCCTGGTTCTCGCCCTCATCGCCTCGTACGTGCCGAGACTGCTCGGCCTCCCTGCGAGCACGCAGGACAAGGCGAATATCGCGACCACGCTCGCGCTGTTCATGCAGGGCGTGATTTGGACGAACATCATCATCAGCCACTACGTCCAGCGAAACGTTCTGACCCACGCCACCGATGGCAGCAGCATCACGACGTTCAAGGCCATCGGCGCCGTCGCGCGTCTCACCATTTGGATCATTCTCGGCCTAGTCGCGCTCTCGGTACACAAAATCGAGATCAGGCCGCTGCTCACTGGCCTCGGGATCGGCGGACTTGCGATCGCGCTCGCCGTTCAGAACATCCTCGGCGATTTGTTCGCCGCCATCTCTATCGTCATCGACAAGCCGTTCGTGGTCGGCGATGCGATCTCGGTCGAGAATTATCGCGGCAAGGTGGAGCACATCGGTCTCAAGACCACTCGCGTGCGCAGCGAGTCGGGTGAGCTGATCATCTTCTCCAACGGCGAGCTGCTCAAGAGCAAGATCAGGAACTACTCGCGATAAAAAAAAGGACGTCCGCGCTCTCGCGCCTGACGCCCTGGTCGGTGAACGGGATTGGAAGTTTCGCTTCTAGATCAGCCTCGCCTCGAGCTGGAGGTCGACGTTGCCCTTCAATGCTTTCGAGACCGGACATCCCTCTTTGGTTTCCTGCGCGATCTGATCGAATTTCACCTTGTCGATTTTCGGTACCGTCGCCTGGACGTTGAGCTTCATCGTAGTAATGCCGAAGCCACCCGGAACCGCCTGAACCGTGCACGCCGCGGTTGTCTCGATCTTCGTTGCGGGTGTACCGTTCTTCTCCAGACCTGCGCCGAGCGCCATGCTGAAGCAGGCGGCCTCTGCCGCTGCGAGCAGCTCTTCAGGATTTGACCCTGCTCCGCTCTCGAACCGCGAGCTGAAGTTGTATTGACCTCCGATCCCGCCACTCTCGCCCTTGAAGCTTCCTTTACCGTTCTTGAGTCCGCCTTCCCACACGGCAGTCGCTTTTCTCGTTGGCATTCGGCTCTCCATTGCGTTTGAAGATTTGACTGGCGAAAGCTAATTACATTCCAGCGTATGGAGAGCGCTCCGGCCAGCTCGGGCATTCCGCCGTCAATCGATCGTGTGTTGAGGTTGTTCCGGTCGATGGGACGCGAGGAGAAGATGCAGGCGCTGGTCCAGTACTCGAAGAAGCTCGAGCCGCTGCCGGATCGCTTCAAGAACCTCGACCTTGGATCGTTTACCGTTCCGGAATGCCAGACGCGCGTCGACATCATCCCGGAAGTGCGTGACGGTCGGATGTACTACTACGCCGATCTCAATGTCCGCCAGTCGCCCACGATCGCGGCCGTCCTCGCCATCATCTTCGGAGCCGTGAACGGCCAGCCACCCTCGACCACGCTCGGGATTCCGGGTGAT